>NZ_JJOV01000094.1:0-106864 GCF_000979385.1 Methanosarcina sp. 2.H.A.1B.4 | reverse complement strand
ATAAGGAAAAAGACAACGGATCAGATAAAGAAAAGGACAACGGATCAGATAAGGAAAAAGACAACGGATCAGATAAAGACAACAACTGTGATGATGTAAACGAAGAAGATGAATGTGACGAAGAAGATGACGTAGACGAAGAAGATGACGAGGGAGATGACGAAAAGGAATCTGACAAAGAAGATGAAGATGACGTAGACGAAAGCGAAGAGAATGGAGATAAAAAAGATGACGCGGAAGATAACGAAAAGGAATCTGATAAAGATAACGATGTACAGAATGAGAAGAGCAGTTCAGGCCGTGGAATGTCAATGGTAACGAGGGCATTCATACAGGCTGAAGCCAGCTCTGATCAGGTTCCGGATGACAACACAGGTCTATCCACAAAAACCATGCAGGAATTTGTGAAAGCTTCTGCACAGACAGAAGAGAGTAAATCTGAAGAAAACGGAGAGAGTGGCAGAGTCAATCAGATTATCTCAATACTGAGCACTCTTCTGTTCGGCCTTTGCGTCTCCATATTCTCTATGTACCGGAAAATCAACTGAGTAAAAGCACAAAGAATATGAATTGAAAAGGGTGTTCTGCCTTGCCGCAAACTGGAAGACAGGAAAATGACTAATGAGCTGCTTCTGAATAAATTTCAGGGCTGTGTGTGCCAGATAGCGTTGATATATAATCCTGTTTACTGCGGCAGCTTACTTTCTTTTTTTATGACTATCCATAATCTTATATTCAAAGAACCCTGGACAACTCCAGACAAATAGGACCAAATCAGATTCAGGTTGCTTATTCAGGTAATTTTAACAAAGCAACTTAATCCGTGATTTATACTTTTAATCATCCCTTTTCTAATTATCCCCTGTCGTCTTTCTGCTTGCAGGCTGAACTAACAGCATTAGTTCAAAATTGTTTCCACCAATTTCTACTGTAAACTACTTATACATAAGATGTTATTCTGCAATACAAATGGATCTAATGGATCTTCAAGAAGGGCACCATCTCAGGTATAGTAACTGACAGTTAGTAACTGACAGTTAACGTTCACCGCATTCCTGTTGTGTGAGGCTGAAGGTTCGAGAGATAGAAATTATGAGGTTTCATCCTTTTCTGAATTGATCGGTGGATCTGCATAACATATCTGTATATCCATAATATACTTCAGTATAAATATTTAAAAAAAAGTAATCCTAAAATATATAAACGATAAGGATATAGGGTATTCGATTCTTAGCGCCCCTACTTAAGGGTCGCATCTGTTTGGAAATAACAATCAGACCGGGAAGAATACAGTATTAAAAGAATATAACTCAAATAAAAGAATATAATTCAAATTATCATTAAAACTGAGGTGTCCGAAACTGCAGACTGCGGAAGAAAGGGTAAGAGCGAGATTGATAAAGTATCTCGGCAGGGATGAAAACGGGATACGCAAGGTTGTGCTCAATCTCTTCCTGACCGGAGACAAGTTCACCACCGGTGAAGTTTATGACTACCTTGATAAAGGAAAATTCGAGGTAAGTTACCGGGGAGTGTCAGCCATGGTCGGGCTTATGAATACCAGGCTTGGAATCCTGAGCATAAATGTCACCGGGGACCATAACGTCTATTCCCTGAAAGAGAGTTACAAGAACATTGTCGGCTCTGTTCTTGAGAACTACTGAGCCGTTTTTATTGCTAAAAATCCTGTTTTTTATATGATATGAATTTTTCAAGTCCCCTGTTTTACTGTGTTGATGCACCAGATGAAACATAGTGAACTGCAGGTTTAAGAGCTCTATAAAAAAACTCCTCTTTTAGGGGGATAAAAAACAGGCATGTCGAAAATAGTTTTTCCGTTAAAACCAGTATATAACTTTAACCCCCTACTGGGAGTTGATGCCCTAGTCCTGGCTTTATTAAATACCGGATGGTTAACTTAATTAATCTAATAAAAATTAAAAATCGTTAGTTGTTATACCTAGTTGAGATTCCTATTAATAATTATATAGCTTTTCCATCCACACGTACATATAATAGTATAAAATAGAACAGGAGCATATAATAGAACGATATGATCTCTATTTAGTAAACTCCAGGATGACGGACATAAGAATTGAAATGATCCTGAATAAATATATACAGTAAAACCTTTAAGGAAAAAGAAAAATTAACGTTTGGATTTATGAGAAATATTGAATTCCATACCACAAAAAATGTATATTAATATTCCTGTTACCTATTATACTGCCAGGAGGAAAACAGATAATTAGCCTGAAAATGGTACCGTGGAATACAGGAGCCTTCCGGGCAGGGCTTCGCTTCATGAAAAACCGGACTTTCAGTGTGTTCTACCAAAAGTATGAGCAGATGCTTGAAAAAGAGATTTTGAGTTCTGAAATCCCCGCCCACATAGCCGTAATTATGGATGGAAACCGCAGATATGCAGGGCAGTTGGGAAAAGCTCGAAGTTTCGGGCACGCCATGGGGGCAGAAGTCACTGAACAGGTTATTGAGTGGTGTTATGAGATCGGAGTAAAACAGCTTACACTTTATGCCCTTTCTACGGAAAATTTTCAGCGTTCTGAAGAAGAAGTTGACGGCCTCTTCAACCTTATCAACGAAAAATTCCTTAAGCTTTATTCTGACCCGAGGACTCATGAAAAAGAGATGCAGGTCCGGATTATAGGAGACAGGTCAAAACTGCCGGCTTTTCTGAATGAATCCATTGAAAAGATTGAGAAAGCCACAGAGAACCATAGAATGTTTAACCTGAACGTGGCTATTGCTTACGGGGGCAGGCAGGACATAATGCAGGCAGTCCGGGATATTGCAGCCTGCGTGTCCAGTGGAAAACTTTCTCTTGAAGATGTTGATGAAAACCTGATCTCAAAACACCTCTACCCTGCCCCGGGTGTGTCCGTCCCGAATGTGGACCTGATCGTCCGTACAGGAGGAGATGAGAGGGTTTCCAACTTCCTGCCATGGCAGGCTAATGGCAGCGAGTGCGCAACTTACTTCTGCGCACCTTTCTGGCCAGAATTCCGAAAAATCGACCTTCTTCGTTCAATCAGAGTGTATCAGGCCCGAAAAGACGAAAAAAAGCGGGAACACTCATATCGTGTCTCAAAAATTATAAATTTCCTTAGAGGAGGAAAATGCGGGGAAAAAAACGAAGAACTCGGAAAGCTTCTGCCAGTAAAAAAGCAGGGAGTATCCTGAGATATTAAAAGCCTGTGGAAAACAGGATACATGAATAGATGTCATTACCCCACCCTGCTGCTTCGGAGTAAAGGAAGGGGGTATCCTGCTTAAATGAGGTGAACAATTAGTCCACTGTTAACCTGTAAGTTCCATAATCACAATAAACTTTTTTTGTACTGCATAGATTTCATGTTCCTGCTTTTTCAAAGTTTCTTCCTGATCTGGTAGCCTGCCGGAAAAACAATCCCAAAAAGTACCGATATATTGATATTCCGGTGACGACTATGTAAATTGGGGAAAGTTTGGCTATACCTAATTTTTCAGTTTCCGGGGCTCTCAGATGACCCTGAGAACTTATCGCAGGCCCGATAAAATAAAAAAAATCTATTGACGGGATAAAGCTATCCGGTAAGGTTATCCGGTAAAGGACCAAATATTTGGTAGCTACTGATTTAGATACGGGGAGTTATAATGGGCGCTTGTAGAGAGTTAAATCCTTACTCCTGCTGGGCATGTATTTTAATGATCAGAAAACCTGATGATGATATATCTGCCTATCTGGCGCAGGGCTATTTTCAGGATTATTTAAAGTTTCTGGAAAGGCGAAAGCTGAAACTCATGAGACTGCGGCACATACAGCTGCTCAAGAGGTATTTTCAGGAGCTTCTACCCGACCTCCTCAAAGGCTGCAAATATTATAGTCAACCGCCCCTGAGCTAAAGATTCAGGGGTTTCCTGTGAGGGTTTATGAATTTTCAATTCGGACTTTACAGAAAAGGAAGGGATTTTAAAATAGCTGAGGAACTGGAAGTAGGGCCTGCAAACTGGGTAAAAAAACTTTTTAGATCAAGAGACTCCGGTGTCCGCAGTTCTCAAGCTTCCAGAGAGGCTATAGAGTCCGGCAGCTCAAATGAAGGAAAAGCTACATCCGGGAAGGGAAAAAGTCTGAATCAGGAAACTATCTCAGCCTCTGAACTGCAGAAGAAACTGGAGTCCGGAGCTCCTATTCTTATCCTTGATGTCAGAGAAGAAAATGAACTTTCCGGAAAACTGAGACATCTGGAAAACTCGGTAAATATCCCTGTTGGAAGCCTGGAAAACAGGATTTCGGAGCTAAAAAATGTAAGAGACAGGGAGATAATAGTTGTATGCCGTTCCGGTATGCGGGCAACCAGAGCTGCGGAGATTCTTACACGAAATGGTTTTGGAAAGGTAAAGGTCCTGAGAGGCGGCATGATTGCCTGGCGGGATCAGAAAACGTGAGAAAAAGCAGGGGGGATTTTACTGGGAAAAGAACAAAGAAAACATAACCGCCTGATTAACGAAAAGAGCCCTTATCTTCTACAGCACGCCTATAATCCTGTGGACTGGTACCCGTGGGGGGAAGAAGCTTTTGAGAAAGCCAGAAACGAAAACAAGCCTGTTTTTCTCTCAATTGGATACTCCACTTGCCACTGGTGCCATGTGATGGCACATGAGTCTTTTGAGGATGAAGAAGTTGCAAGACTCATGAACGAAGCTTTTGTTTCCATAAAAGTGGACAGGGAAGAGCGACCGGATATTGACAATATCTATATGACTGTCTGCCAGATTATTCTTGGAAGAGGAGGCTGGCCTCTTAATATCATTATTACTCCGGGTAAAAAACCATTTTTTGCAGGCACCTATATTCCGAAAAAATCGCGCTTCAACCAGACAGGAATGCTGGAACTGGTGCCCAGGATAAAAGAAATCTGGAACCAACAACATGAGGATGTGCTTGATTCAGCTGAAAAGATTACATCTACTATCCAGAGCATGATTGTAGAGTCTGCAGGAGATGGACTTGGGGAAGAGGTAATCGAAGAAGCTTATGACGAACTTCTGAATTCATTTGATATCGAGTATGGAGGCTTTGAAGGGGCTCCAAAGTTCCCGACCCCGCACAAACTTTCCTTTTTGCTCCGCTACTGGAAACGCAGCGGAAACCCTGAAGCCCTCCATATGGTAGAACATACCCTGGACAATATGCGCAGGGGAGGAATCTATGACCAGCTGGGCTCGGGTTTTCATCGTTATTCCACGGACAACATGTGGGTTCTGCCTCACTTTGAAAAAATGTTATACGATCAGGCTCTTACCGCAGCTGCATACACTGAAGCCTATCAGGTTACCGGGAAAAACCTGTATAAAGAAACAGCAGAGGGAATCCTTGATTACGTTTTGAGGGACCTGACATCTCCGGAAGGCGGGTTTTACTGCGGGGAGGATGCCGATGTTGAAGGGGAAGAAGGAAAGTACTACCTGTGGACCATAGAAGAGGTCCAGAGCGTCCTTGGCCCTGAGGATTCCGAATTGATTATTAAAATGTTCAATTTGAGGGAGGGAGGCAACTTTGAAGAAGAGATAAGGGGCAGAAAAACCGGAACAAATCTCTTCTACATGGCCCTCTCTCCGGATTCCCTTGCAGCCGAAATTAAGATTCCTGTCGAAGAGGTTGAAAAACGGATAAAACGTTCCAGAGAGAAACTACTTGCAGCCAGATACGAGCGCAAAAGGCCTTCAATGGATGATAAGATCCTGACCGACTGGAACGGGCTTATGATTGCAGCTTTTGCAAAAGGTTTCCAGGTTTTTGGGGAACAAAAATATCTGAAAGCCGCAGAAAAAGCCGCAGATTTTATTATGGAAACCCTTTACAGCCCCGGCAACAGGCTACTTCACCGTTACAGGGATGGAGTTGCAGGAATTTCCGGAACTTCCGATGACTACACCTTCCTGACATATGGTCTCCTGGAACTTTATGAGGCAGGGTTCCAGCTGCGGCACCTCAAAGCAGCCATTTCCATGAACAGTGAATTGTTTGAACACTTCTGGGACCCGGCCAACGGGGGGCTCTATTTCACAGCCAACGATAGTGAATCTCTTATCTTCAGAAAAAAGGAGTTTACAGATGCAGCAATACCATCCGGGAACTCAATTGAAATGTTGAACCTTCTGCGCCTCTCCAGGATAATTGCAGATCCTGAACTCGAGGAAACTGCTGACAGGCTCGAACGCTCATTTTCAAAGCTGATCCGGAAAGCGCCTTCGGGGTACACTCAGTTTCTGTCTTCCCTTGATTTCAGGCTGGGACCTTCATATGAAGTAATTATTTCAGGAAAACGCGAATCTCCGGATACAGTACATATGCTTGAAGAGCTCTGGAGCTACTTCGTACCTAATAAAGTGCTGGTTTTCAGGCCCGAAGGAGAAAATTCCGAAATTACAGACCTTGCAGAATACACAAAAGAACAGCTCCCGATTGAGGGAAAGGCAACTGCATACGTCTGCCAGAACTATGCATGCCGGCTTCCTACTACTGAAACCAACGATATGTTAAAGATGCTTAATGTTTGAGGTTCGCACTCAGCTGGATACATGCCTCAGGATGAGATTAAAACTAAGATTGGATGAGATTAAAACTAAGATTGGATGAGGTTAAAACTCAGATCAGTACTGCAAAATCAAAGAAGGGGGAAAATCGAAAATGAAAGAGTATACACTTGAAGAACTTTCAGAGTATAATGAGAAGAACGGCAAGGTTTACATCGCCTATGCCGGCCAGGTATACGACGTATCAAACAGTTATCTATGGGAAGACGGCACTCACCAGGGGCTCCATGATTCAGGGCAGGACCTCTCGGAAGCAATGGACAACGAAGCGCCCCACGGCCCTGAAGTGTTTAAGGATTACCCTGTTGTAGGAACATTGAAAAAATAAAAAGGCTTTGTAATGAATGGGTTTGACAAATGATTTGAAGGTTTCAGGAAAATTCAGGAAAATAGCAAACAAGAGGGAGTTGTGAGTATGAAAGATGAGATTGCATCCGTAATTCCTCAGGACATGGAAGAAAAGGAAGAGGAAACCCCTGTAGAGAAGATAGGGCTCGAAAAAAAAGAACTGCTCGAACAACTGAAAGAATTTTTTGAATCTCAGCCCCTTGCCGTTCTGGCAACTCAAAACGGAACAGCGCCTTACGTGAGCCTTGTTGCGTTTGCCTCGGATGAAAAGCTCAAGTATATTCTGTTTTCTACCACGAAAGCAACCAGGAAATACTCAAATTTGTCAGCAAATCCTTCAATTTCCCTGTTGATTGACAACAGGAAGAATACAATCGAAGATTTTCGGGACGCAATGGCTGTAACAGTGCTGGGAAAAGTAGAGCCCGTCGAGGACTTTGAGCGCAGCATAATGGAAAAAATATATCTGATGAAGCATCCTTACCTTATGGATTTTTTGCATTCGCCCACAACGGCTTTTCTGAAAATCCGGGTAGAAAAATACATTGTTGTGACCCGTTTCCAGCATGTTGTTGAAGTTTCGGTTTAAGATATTAATTCGGTTTTATATCTTTATAATCAAACCTTTTTCGATTTAATTAGACATTTAGAGATATAATCAGAAATTTAGAGATATAATCAGAAATTTAGAGATATAATCAGACATTAAGCAGACATTTTTCTATTCAGGTCTGATATTTTTAATGGAGAGGGGGTTGATTACGGGAAGGTGGATCATACCTATTGAAGAGATCCGGGAAAATACCGGAAAAGTCTGCGGAGGAAAAGCTTCTGTCCTCGGTACCCTGTACCAGGAGGGACTGACTGTCCCGGCAGGTGTTTGCATCTGCACTGCAGCCTACGAGACATATGTTGACAGGACAGGGCTCAGGGGTAGAATCCTCCTTGAACTTAGCAGAAAGCCTTTTGAGAAGATGCGCTGGGAAGAACTCTGGGATATTTCTGAAAAAATCAAGCACATGTTCACTCTGACTCCCTTTCCAGGGGAAATGGAAAAGGAACTGGAAGAAGAGCTTGCCAGTCATTTTGGAGATAAAGCAGTTGCAGTCAGGTCTTCTGCCCCCGGAGAAGACAGCGCAAATACCTCTTTTGCAGGTGTGCACGCCTCATATGTCAATATCCGTGGAGCCCGGGCGATCCTGCGGCACCTCCGCCTTGTATGGGCTTCCCTCTGGTCGGATACGGCTTTCCTATATCGAAAAGAAATGGGGCTTGATATTCTCAGCAGTGCAATGGCTGTGCTGGTTCAGGAAATGATAGAGGGAAGAGTATCTGGAGTTGCTTTCGGGGAAAATCCGGATAACGAATCCGAAGCCATTATCGAAGCTGTGTACGGGCTTAACAGGGGGCTTGTTGACGGCACTGTGGAGCCTGACCGCTGGAACCTTTCCAGGCAAACTGGAAGCATAAAAACTCACATGCCGGCTGAAAGGGAAAAAGCGGTGTTTGCAGGAGGAGAAGGTTCGGAACTTAAAGCCCTGCCAGAAGCTTTTCAAAAAACCCCTCCTCTTACCCCTGCTGAGGTCCTGGAAGTCTTTGAACTGGCCCGAAAAACAGAAAACCTATTCGGAGTTCCCCAGGATATAGAATGGACCTTCAGGGACTCAACCCTTTATATTCTCCAGGCAAGGCCGATAACCACTATCCTGCGGGAAGACAGGGACGAAAAACGGCGCTGGTATCTGAGCCTCAGGAGAAGTTTCGAGAACCTCAAAGAGCTCAGGAAAGCCATAGAGGAAAAATACATCCCGGCCATGCAGGCAGAAGCCAGGGACCTGGAAAGAGAAAATATTGAAAGACTGTCAGATTCTGCTCTTGCGGGGGAAATAGAAAGAAGGACTGAAATCTACAGGAAGTGGTATGACATTTACTGGGAGGAGTTCATACCCTTTGCTCACGGTGCCCGCCTTTTTGGAAAAGTCTATAATGAAACCATAAACCCCGAAGACCCCTATGAGTTTGCAGACCTCCTTTCCGGGACTGAAATGTTAAGCCTCGAAAGGAACCGAAAACTTGAGGAAATTTCAGAAAAAATCAGGAAGAGTCCAGAGCTTATACAATCGATAAAGGAGCAGATTGAAGCTGAGGAAACTGTCCCGGAAAAAGAGAGCAGGCCTGAGCCCGAGATAGTACCTGCGGGGGAAACAAGACCTTCGGATACAGATACCCGACATTCAGACACAAATAGAACTGAGCTTGAAGGAAGACCTGAAATTGAAGCTGAGAGAAAAGCCGTAACTGAATTTAAAGAAGAACTTGACTCTTTTATATCCAGATACGGAGGGAGCTATTCTGAAAGTCCCGGAGCAAAAAAAGGCCTTTACAGGCTGCTCCTTGAGATGGCCCTCCATCCCCCGGCCCCCATGCCTGCAGAAAAAATAAGCAGTAACCGTATGCAGTACCTGAAAGAAAAATTTATATCCGGCTTCGAAGACAAAAATAAGCAGTGTGCATCCGAACTGCTTGACCTTGGCCGTGCGAGCTACCGCCTCAGAGATGATGACAACATCTATCTCGGGAAAATAGAGGCTGAACTCAAAAGGGCGTTTTTCGAAGGCAGAAAAAGGCTAATTGAAAGAGTTTTCGGAGAAGCCAGGCTTCCGGAAGATCAGGTTTTTTACGCCCCGGAACTCGCAGCAGAGCTAACAAAAACTCTTCGAGACCCATCTTATAGCCCCAAATGGAAAAAACCGCCGCTAAAGTCGAAAATCCTCAGGGAAAAGGTAAAGCCAAGGCAGCTCCTGGGAAACCCTTCCGGGCGAGGAGTAGCCGAAGGATTTGCAAAAGTTATCCTGAAAGAGACCGACCTTTTCAACCTGAAAGCAGGGGAAGTCCTTGTCTGTGACGCCGTAGACCCTAATATGACTTTTATCGTGCCCCTTTGTTCCGCAATTGTGGAGCGCAGAGGAGGAATGCTGATCCATGGGGCAATCATTGCACGAGAATATGGGATTCCCTGCGTTACCGGCGTCCCGGATGCAACAGAGCTCATAAAAAACGGAGACTACCTCGCAGTGGACGGATACCTGGGGATCGTCACGGTGCTGAAAAGGCGGGAATGAAAGAAATCCGAAAAATTTCTTAATTCGCCGTCTCACAATCAGCAGCCCAGCCAATCACCGGCATTAAGTATAACTGCGATAAACCCTTATCTCCCCCTCCATGCTCATAGGACTCACAGGTACGCCGGGTACGGGGAAAACCTCGGTAAGCAAGCTTCTAGAAAAAAGAAGGCAGTGGAAGGTAATTCACCTTAACGACCTTATCAAACAAGAACACCTCTACACCGAAGTTGATGAAAAAAGGGATGCAGTAGTTGCGGATATGGAGCTTGTCCAAAGCCGTCTTCCTGAGCTTATTAATGAAATGGAAAAAGGATCCGCAAACGAAGTAGTAATTCTTGAAAGCCACCTTGCCCACTATATTGCTGATACTATTATCGTCCTCCGGGCATACCCGCCGGAACTGAAAACCAGACTGGAGACACGCGGCTACTCGGAAGAGAAAATCAGGGAAAACACTGAAGCTGAAGCTCTCGATGTTATCCTGGTTGAGGCTTTTGAGTGGTGTGATATTGTTTATGAGGTTAATACTACAGGAAAGAGTGTTGAAGAAGTAGAGCAGGATCTCGAAAAAATCATAGACAACATCTTAAGTGGAAACGAAAAAGAAATGCCGGAGTATAAACCCGGGTCCATTGACTGGATTGACCTTGTTCCTTGATTGTGTAAGGAAAGAGCAAGGGAAACGGGGATTAAATCCCCGGAAAATTAACACTTCACTGTTCCCTTAAAATGTTTATTTGCAAGAGCACTTTGTACATGTAGAGGTCTTGGAACATGTAGAGGTCCTGGTACAGCTAGAGCAACTGGTGCTGCATTTAAAATTCAGTGTTACCTTTGCAGTGTCATAAGCTCCGTACCTATTTACTGCCTTGTATGTGAAACTATCACTTTTTTTAGAACAGGCAACTGGCTTTACATAGCTAAATGCACCATTGCTTTTCATCAGCACTTTGCCGCCTTTTGCCGTAGTGATGTACCCGGTAGTTACAACTTTGAGGCCGGATCCTTTGTCATTAGCCAGTACGTTAAATGTCTTGGATGTCTGGCTGGCAGGTACTTTGTATGTATCAGATATTGCATCTGTTTTATATTTACTTGTACTGCTGCTACTACTGCATGCTGCTCCTGTCATTGACAGGACAAAAAAGACTAATGTGAAAATACACAGTACCTTCATCCATTTATCAAACGCAAATTTTAGCATTATTACATCCTCCATAATAGTCACTTAATCATAAATATGTTAAAGATGTGTGGTTTCTAATCCGGTTTTTACTGTTTAATAAAACATACTCTTCCAGATTAAAAACAGGAATTTGAAGAGTAAAATATGTTACTATGATTAAGCGATTTTTAGGTGTGTTTTTGCAACAAACGGTTTTAATATAAGTATATAGTTTAGAATTTAGGCATACTGAGATATTTTTCAATATAGTATAATCACCTAGTGCATTTTCGAGATTATGCTCATTTACTAATAAAACCAATACGTAAAATACAGGTTAAAATTTAGAACATATCATCCTCAAAAGGCAAATAAATAATAGAACATATATTGAATAATATTAGAGAGTATGCAGAATGTAGATAGTCTCATCTTTTATAAAAATTTTTCGATCAGAGAAAAAATATTGTGATATGTGCGGCCATTAACTTTTAAATTTTGTTAATAAAATAAATTAAGAATGTGCTGGTGTTTAGAGGGCTCAAAAGAACCATTAAATGGCAAAATTATAAAAAAACCATTATGAAATAAAGCACTATAAAAAAGCATTATAGAGAAAAATAAGAAAAAAGCATTATAGAGAAAAGTTGTTATCGCTTGCAGAAACATTCCTGAGACGGGTTACTCCATCGATATCTTTGATTGTTTCTACAACAGGTTTCGGGACAAGGTGCTCCCACTTTTCTCCCGCAATCATCCGCCTCCGGATTTCAGTTCCAGAGTACCTTTCCCTGATATAGAGTGGGGACTCCTTAACACAGAACCCGGCTTCCCGGAAAAGCTGGATGACGAGAGGATTGTTCGAGTACACCACGTCAAAACGAGGGGTTCTGGATGCGACGTGGTGGACCCAGATAGAGTTATACCTGACATCTTCGATGGGTAGGACGTAATGACGGATAGGGAGGTGCTCAAGCGCATTATAGAGCATCAGTACCCTTTCCCCTGCAGTAAACGGGTCGGTGGCTTCATGGCTTTTCTGGGCACTTCCGATGCCTATAACCAGTTCATCCACCTCTTCTGCAATCCGCGTAATTACGGCATGGTGCCCGAAATGATACGGCTGAAAACGTCCGATATAGAAAGCTCGTGTCATTCGGGTCCAACCTCGAATTTGTACTGGGTTTCTCTTTTTTAATTTAATTTCTTTAGATCGTTTCGTTGCGGATTCCAGTCTCAAAGCTGAACTTCTCGCAGACTTCGAGGAAATGTTCAGCATTGCCCTTACGCTTCATATCGATAAGCTTTCCGACAAGTTCGAGGCCCGGCTTGGGGTCTTCCATGATCTCCATATCATCACGGACCATATCGAAGTACTTCTCTCCGATATCGGTTCTGATAAAGACCGAGTTCCACCCGTCAGGAGCCCCGACAGAACCTACTGAGATATCGGCAAAGACCGAGGTATAATCACAGCAGTGGTGGCAGGGGTTTCGGGCAAACTTGGCTATGTCCTTGATGGGTACGGAGTGAACCTCACCGTCATTGGTGTAGACCCAGAACTTACCCTTGGTGAACTCCATCTTCCGGACGTCTTCGACATTTACCTTAAGGAATTCAGGGATGATTTTCTCAAGCATGACATCATGATGGAAACTTTCCATACAGAGCAATCCGACAATTAGCACGATCTTTTCGTTTACATTTTCCCGGATCAGATGTGCAGCATGGGCCTGACAGGGCACTCCAATAACTGCAATCCGGTCGTACTTTTCGAAGGCTTCCCTGAGCGCTGCAAGAACGGGGTCTGATGTGTACTTTGTCCCTCTTGTCCGTTCCACATCTTCTGCACTTGTCAGCAGGACCACTTCAGGCTCCCACTTCTCATTTCTGGTAATCCCAACTGCACAGTCGATTTTACCCTGCCTGAAAAGAGATTTGAGGATGCCGCTGGATACTCCTCCATCCTGGCTGCCGGCATTGTCCTTTGACTTTGCACCAAAGAACTTACGCACGTTTGCAAGCTCGTTGTCGATGAAGCCGTCCACTACAGGACAGACCCGACTACAGGTTAAGCAACCTTCACAAACCTGGTATCCGGCCCCTTTCTCATACAGACCCAGATCGTTCGGATCTCGAATTTCACCCGCCTTCTTTACGGTAACAGCCCCAATGGGACACACGGCCTCGCATGCCCCACAGGCTGCGCATACGTCAAAGTCAATGACTTCTGCAATCTTTGGTGGCAATCAGTTACCTCCAATGCCTTGATAAGCTTGCCTTATCGGCAAGATGTTTTTAAAAATATAACGAAATAAATAAAAAAATGGTTATGCAGGATGTAATAAAATTACATCTTTGCAATGATCTCTTTGCCTATAAGCTTTATTGCTTTTTCTTTGTCAGGACCGATAGGGGATCCGGCGACAATCTGGGTTACTCCGATTGCCTCAAGGTCCTTAATCCTCTTCATGCAGTCCTCTGGAGTTCCGCAGATTGCAAAGGCTTCGACCATCTGGGGGGTAACAAGTCCGCCCATGAGGGAACCGAAGTCTCCCTTGGCAATAGCTTCACCGATCTGCTTCTTGGCTTCGACCGGGATACCGTGGCGCTCAAGGACAAGGTCAGGGGAGCCTGCAACGATAAAGGCGACAACTACCTTTGCAGCATTAATTGCTTTTGCAGGGTCTTTGTCAATGGAGAAACAGGCGTATGCGGTAACATCGACTTCACTTGGATCACGGCCGGCTTTTGCGGCACCCTTGCGGATCTGTTCCACAGCGACCTCAAAGTCCTTCGGGTGAGAAGCGTTGATCAGGACACCGTCTGCAATTTCACCGGCAAGTTCGAGCATCTTGGGGCCCTGGGCACCCATATAGATAGGGACGTTTCCAACTTTGAAAGCAAGTTTTGCGCCTCCGAACTTGACCATTTCGCCGTCCATGGAGACTTTCTGGCCTGAAAGGAAACCTCTGATAGCCTGGATTGATTCTTTGGTGGTTGCAAGAGGCTTTTCCCATGCAATGCCCATGGCATCGAAAGTTGCTTTGTCTCCGGGTCCGAGACCGAGGACTGCCCTACCGCCTGAGATTTCAGCAATTGAAGCAATGCTGGATGCTGTAATTGCAGGGTTCCTGGTATAGGAGTTTGTAACACCGGAGCCGATCTTGATGCTATTGGTGTTCAGAGCGAGAACGGTAAGAGTGGAATATACGTCACGGTTGTTGTAGTGGTCAGTGATCCAGACGTAGTCGAATCCCTGCTGTTCTGAAAGCTTTGCGTAATATGCGATCTTTAAAGCAGGATCGGCCGGTACAAATTCTATTCCGAACTTCATCTTTGATAACTCCTTTTAACTACTGCTTAATGGCTAGATGGGTCTGTTATTCGCCCCATATATAAATATGTTATAAATTATAATTATCATCAATTATAATTGAGGATAACTACAACCTTTAACTATAATTCACATAACAGTATTTAAGAATCTATATATAATTAACTGTATTAAATGAGATGTATATAAAAAACTTGATAAAACAATTTTTTAAACAGTTCATTAAATTGAAGACCTATTCAAGACCTGTTCAAGACCTATTCAAGACCTGTTCAAGACCTGTTCAAGACCGGTTTAAGACCGGTTTAAGACCTGATTCATTCAAAATGAAATAATCAAACCTTATAAACCTTTTCCAGAACAGGACATTTTCAAGCCATATTTCAAACGGTACTGATAAGGTGCAGGAAAAAGAATAATTAGCGTATTTTAAAGGAAGTTTTTCTTCTGGAAATAGGAAAAGGTTTATATTATAAAAATGTGGGGTGCCGAAATTTGCAGAGTTTACCCTGGTTAGCAAGTGACAAATATTGGGTTTACAGTTAACGAAAAGAGGAGAAGAAAACACCTTAAAGCCCAGGATAAAGATGTATGAAAAAAATAAAACCGATTTGGATAGAAGGGAAAAATTTATGTTACGTTTTTAAAAATCCTTACAATTATATACAAAGGATGGTTAATATATAGGAGTGTTGATAAAATCCGGAGTGAGTACCGGGAATTATAGGGCATGGGGAAAGCCCGCTTAAAAGTTTTGATAATTTTAAACTAAAAACAGGAGGTGAATTAGCTATGGCTGTATCCAGAAAAGGAGAAAAGTACCGATGTGAGATCTGCGGCAATGAAGTAATCGTAACAGAAGTCGGAGGCGGAACGCTTGTTTGCTGCGGAGAAGACATGACCCTCATAGAAGAATAATAAAAGAGTCAGAAATTTTCTCATATGATAAGTTTATGAGATCTAAGACCTGAAAATTTTCGGATAAAATACGAATAAAAACAGGATTTCCTGATTCGGAGGGAAAGTGATGAAGTGTTATGAATGTGCCAGAGAGGGCAAAGACACGGATGCTGTGGGGATTTGTATTGTATGTGGGAGAGGGGTTTGCAAAGAGCACCTTATTCACGAGGAAACTCCTGCGTGGGAAGGCGACTATCCTGTTGAACTTAAGCCTGACCGGGAACACATCAAAAGAATTGTCTGTATTCCCTGCCATGAAGCCCTGAAAGAAAACTGTCTGTTTAATGACGTTTGTTGAGGTGGCCTAGAATGCTGAAATGTTACGATTGCATTGAAGAAAATAAGGATAGTGAAGCAGTAGGCGTTTGCATCGTCTGCGGAAAGGGCCTCTGCATGGAACACATCAAGCAGGTAGAATTCCCCATGAAGGGAGGAGGATACCCGCTGCCCCACAAGACGCTAAAGAAGGGCCTTCCAAGGATGATGTGTCAGGAATGCATCGGCTCCATTCTTGAAGACGGGTTCTGCGTCTAAAAAGACGATTTGGCAGACCATTTATAAGGCGACCTGGAAAGCCCGAGTATGGCAATTAAGGGTCATGAATATATATATTTGATAAATATTAAGTAATAATCAATATAAATGCCAATATAATCAAAATCAATATAATCAAAATCAATAACCAATTGGTAATCAGAAGTAACTAATTGGTAGCTATAATAACGGAGCGGAGGAGATTATAAGAATGACAGAACACAAAGAGATACTCGAGAGTATGGGAGAAAAAATGGGGTTCACCCCTCAAATTCTGGAGACACTTGGGGACCTTGATCCGGAATTCCTGCACAAATACAGAAGATGCGACCACAAAATTCTGACAGACGGAGCCCTCCCGGCCAAAGTAAAGATCCTTATGGCCCTTGCAGTTGTGGCATCAAAGCAGTGTGAGTCCTGTACCGTATCCCAGATGAAAAGTGCGCTCAAAAACGGGGCTACCAAAGAAGAGATTATGGAGACGATGGAAGTCATCTTCATCACCTCAGGTGCTCCTGCCGTGGCTGCATGCAGGAATGCTCTTAAACTGCTGAAAGAAATGTGAAAGCCACATTTAAAATAAATAAAAAACTACATTCCAAAATTATATTTTTTTAAATCAAAGTTGCAGTTAAAGTTGCAGTAAAAGTCGCAGTGGCGCGTTTCTCTGCAAGTAAAGGATTATATTCGCGCCACTAGCTCACTGTTCCTTAAAATTCGACTGAAATAAGCCAGGAGTGGAAAGAAAAAATAATGGCTGAAGAAAAGATAAACAAACCGTCTGACTCTAAAAACCTGACAGAAGGTGAAAAGAAGCACGTCCCGGCAATCCATGTGCCAAAAACAATCATTGCAGGAGAGCCTTTTGATGTGATTGTGGAGGTGGGACTTATTCCTCATGTAATGGAAGAAAAACACCACATCGAGTGGATCGAACTCTACCTCAATGACAAAAAGATAGGAAAAGTAGAGCTATCCCTGCACAAAAACAAGAAAGCTGAAGCCACATTCACAGTTGAGGCAGATAAATCCCTGGCAGAAAAGGAAAGCAAACTCCGTGCTCTCGAAAGCTGCAACATCCATGGGCTCTGGGAAGAGTTCATGACCATCAGGATGAGCTAAAGAGAAAAACTAACAGGGAAAAGGGTGAGCTAGATCTTATCACCATAAGAGTAAGTGAAAACTATAGCGTGTGAAGAGTGAACTTGCAGGGTATACGGAGAAAAAAAATCCTCACCCATGAACTTGCGCACCCGAGAAAAAACAACACTCACGGCCTCTTGAAATATTATCAGTGAGTTAAAATTATATCTCCGGGGAAAAAAGGAAACGTGCACCTGGAAAACCTGAAAACCTGAGGACATAGTCTGGGGGGAACGTCAGTGAAAAGCACGGAACTTCTAATTCTAATTACTACTATTTTTTTTGCAGGACTCGTATGTGCATCTACCGGAGCTGCAGAACCAGGCGGATCCGGAAACTTTACATCGGACCAATTTTCGAAATCCGGAATCTGTTCCAACTGCCACGGGAGCAGCTTTGGAGAATGGGATGGCTCAATGCATTCAAATGCGGACAGCGACTTCTTTTACCAGGCAATGCTTCAGGAATACGGTGTAGCTGCAGAAGCCCAGGGTCTTTCTCCTGAGTTTTGCTCTCGCTGCCATACGCCCATCGGAGTGGTTTCGGCTGAAATCCCTCCCCTCGACGGTTCTCAACTGAGCGAGGTTTCAAAAGAAGGAGTACAGTGTGATTTCTGCCACTCAGTTGTCGAAAGCGAGGGGATAGGAAACGCTCCCTATGTCCTTGAGCCCGGAGATGTAAAATGGGGAAACAGAGCCGATGCAGAGTCTCCTTCCCATGAGATAGAAGCGCACGAGTTTTATAACGAGTCCGGATACTGCGGCATGTGCCACAATATCTACCATCCGGTAAATAATTTGACTCTTGCCGCCACTTATACAGAATGGGAGGAAAGCCCATATGCTGAAGAGGGAGTGAACTGTCAGGCCTGCCATATGACCCCCGGAATCGTCGGCTTCGAAGAAAACCCTGGAAAAGCTGCCTCAACAGGCCCGGAAAGGGAACATGTGTATACCCATAACTTTGTGGGCGCAAACGCTTTCATAACAGGCATTATGGGGGAAGGAAGGCACGAAAAAAGGGCTATTGAGTATCTTCAACACGCTGCAGAGCTTGAGGTAACAGCTCCTGATTCGGCAGAACCGGGAGAAAATGTGGAAATGGAGGTAGAGATTACAAATACAGGGGCAGGACACAAAATTCCAACCGGGGTTACTGAAGAGCGGGAAATCTGGCTTGAGCTTATTGCACTGGACGGTGAAGGAAAGGAAATATATCACTCAGGGGAACTTGACGAAAAGGGGATAATTGACCCTCGAGCAACGGTCTATCACACGGTTTTTGCGGACTCTGAAGGAAACCCCACAGTAAAAGTATGGGAAGCAGAAAGTATCCTTTCCGATAACAGAATAAGCCCGAAAGAATCTGTAGTTGAAAAGCATTCATTCATAATGCCTGAAAATGCCTCCAATCCTATCAGCACAAAAGCGGTTCTTCACTACAGATCGGCTGCTCAGGAGCATATTGACGAGCTTTTCGGTGAAGGAGCCTATTCAGTGCCTGTGATTGATATGGCAGCGTACCCCGACGAAGAAAAGTCTTCAACTCCAGGCCTCGGAATGATCGGAACGGGAATTGCACTCATTCTGGGTAGCGCCTTCAGAAAGCTTAAGAGATAAAAAGAAAGACAAATAGGAGACAAACGTTAAAAATTAGGGCTAAAAGCATTCAGGCATAAGATTATTGCCCTGAAGACATACTACCATATAGATATATTTGAGCAGATGCTTAACTTTTGATATTAGCTTTTATTTTAGATACTTAGCTTTTATAAGAAATACAGGCGAGGGGACATGCAAGAAACCGAAACCAAACCAATAAGGATTCTGGGAATATCGGGAAGCCCCAGGAATATGGCGACTGATTTTTTGGTTCAGGAAGCCCTGAGAATTACAAAAGAGAAATACGGCGCAGAGACTGACTATTTCTCCTCCAAAGGGAAAAAATTAAACTTCTGCATCCATTGTGATTTTTGTGTTAAGAAAAAGGAAGGCTGTGTCCATAAAGACGATATTGCGGCTGAGCTATACGACAAAATGATCTGGGCAGATGCCTGGATTATAGGCACTCCTGTCTATCAGGGAACCGTAAGCGCCCAGACAAAAACGATTATGGACCGCTGCAGAGCTGTCGTCGCCAGAGACCCAAAGGTCTTTTTAAATAAGGTCGGAATGGGAATCGCGGACGGAGGGGACCGGATAGGCGGGCAGGAGCCTGCTATCCAGACTATTCTTAACTTTTATGTAATTAATGAAATGATCCCTGTTGGAGGGGGTTCCTTTGGAGCAAACCTGGGAGGGACCTTCTGGTCAAAGGATAAGGGAGTAGAAGGGGTTTCAGAAGATTCGGAAGGCATGCGGAGCCTTAAAAAAACCCTTAAGAGGCTCATCCAGACAGCCCGACTCGTAAAGACAGCAGCTTCCGTAGAAGAGTCTGGAACCCCGGCACCCGAAAACCCTGAAGAAGAAGGTAAAAAGCCATCGCAGGACTGAAAACTCAGGATAAGCTGCACCTCTCAGGCAGATGAGACATAACTGGTCACTTAAAACCAGAGTTGGGCTTAAGGACAAACAGTAAATCAGGCTAATAGACCGAACTCAGGGAGATAGATAAATTAAGAAAGATCGGAAGTTTCAGGGGAATAATAGTTTAAGAAATCAAATCAATTAGAATAATGAGGGAATGCAGAGATTAGATTGAAACCTTAAGGAGGGTGTTATTTTGGTAGAACCGTTAAGCAAGAAAGTTAAACGCATAGCATGGGGAATTACAGGTTCCGGAGACCAGATGATTGAGACCTATAGTATTCTGGTGGACATTAAGAACCAGACAGGCGTTGAAACAATGGTTTTCCTGTCCAAAGAGGGCGAAACCGTGATGAAATGGTATCACCTGTGGGACAAAATCCAGAACGATTTCCCTAACTTCAAAGTAGATGCAGGCCCCAACTCCCCATTCATTGCAGGCCCACTGCAGATGGGACATTATGACTTCCTGCTCATAGCCCCGGCAACTGCCAATACAGTGGCAAAGATCGTGTACGGGATTGCAGATACCCTTGTTACAAATGCGGTTTCTCAGACCGCAAAAGGAAAAACGCCTATTTTCATCCTGCCTGTGGACCAGAAAAGGGGAACTGTAAAAACTGCTGCACCCAGCGGGAGAGCATTTGAGCTAAGTATGCGCGAAGTAGATGTTACAAACTCGGAAAAACTTGCGCAGATGGAAAACATAACCGTACTTGCCAGTCCCTATGAGATTTATGATTTATTTGGGCTTGAACGGCCTTCTGAAGATATAATCTTGAAAGTGAAAGAACAAAAGAAACACAAAGCAAGGAAAGAAATTGGAGATTAAACACTTTAAATTAGGGGAAACCTGAAAATCAGGTTCTAAGGGGGGTAAAAGGTATGAAGAGTTCATATCAGGATACAGTAGAGGAAGTAGGAAATCTTAAAGGGATTGAAGAAGCCATAGCTCTGGCAATCGAGAGAGAAATTGAAGCAAGGGACTTCTACCTGCAGAAGGCTACCTTAATGGACAACCCGAAATTCAAGGAACTCTATGAACACCTTGCAGGCGAGGAAGTAAAGCATATTGGCTACCTCGAAGGGTACCGTGATAAAAAAGAACTGCCCACGATCAGCACGGAAGTCCCAAGTGGGCAGTCTTTCAGCCCTGAGTTCGATGTCAGCCGAACAAAAGTGGGCGAGATCACCCCTGGAGATACAGGCATTCTTCTTGCGGCCATGAGACATGAGAGAAAGAGTGAGGATTTTTATTCGGAAATGGCAAAAAGAATCGAAGACGAGACTCAGAAAAAATTCTTTGAGATGCTATCAGGGTACGAAAGAGGCCACTACGAGATTATTGACAGCTATCTTGAAAATCTCACTCAGTTCCGGATGCAGACCTGAAAAAAACTGAGAGGGCTGTGAGGATATGGATATCGAAAAAACTGACGGAGCCGTCGAACTTGCCAGGGGAGTTTACTGGGTAGGAGCAATCGACTGGAACGGCAGGGACTTTCACGGGTTTACAACCCCTGGTGGGACAACCTACAATTCCTACCTTGTTGTTGGGGAAAAGACCGCCCTTATCGATACCGTAAAGGCTCCCTTTGCAGGGGAAATGCTCAGGCGTATTACCCGGATAATCGACCCTTCAAAGCTTGACTACATTGTAGTAAACCATATGGAACTTGACCACGCGGGTTCCCTGGCAGAGCTTAAAAAACAAACCGATGCAAAGATCCTCATTACAAGAAGGGGCGTCGACATCCTTAACGGCTACTTCAGAGACTCGGGTAGCGAGAACTGGGACCTTGAGGTTGTGCAGACCGGCGACCAGCTTGACCTTGGAGGCAAGACCCTCATGTTCCTGGAAGCCACAATGCTGCACTGGCCTGACAGCATGGAAACTTTCCTGAAAGAAGACAGGATCCTCTTCTCAAATGACGGTTTCGGACAGCATATAGCCACCTCAAAAAGGTATGATTTCGAAGTAGGGGATGTTATCCCGGAAGCTGCCGAGTATTATGCAAACATACTGATGCCATTTCACATGCCGCTTCTTCGCTTTCTGGGAATACTGGAAAACATGGGAATAGAGCCTCTGCAGATAGCCCCTTCCCATGGAATCATATGGAAACAGGACCTCAAAAAAATCCTTGAGGCATACAGGGCATGGGCTAATGGGGAAGTAAAGGAAAAAGTGCTTGTCATATACGACACTATGTGGGGCAGCACGGAAATAATGGCAAACGAGATTGCAGAAACTGTCCGGGAAGCGGGAGTTGAGGTCAAACTTCTTAATCTCCGGAAAAACACCCGGAGCCATATAATGGAAGAGATGCTCGATGCAGCTGCCTTTGCAGTGGGCTCACCGACCCTTAATAACGGAATCTTTCCAACAGTCGGAGACTTCCTGGTATACATAAAAGGCCTGCGCCCCCAGAAGAAAAAAGCTATGGCTTTCGGGTCATACGGCTGGGGAGGAGGAGCAGTAAAAACAATAGAACAGGAATTAAAAAATGCAGGAATAGAGGTACTGGAACCCGGACTGCAGGTAAGGTACAGGCCATATGAAAAAGAACTGGAGAAATGCAGAAAACTTGGAGAGCAGCTTGCAGCTCTTGCAAAAGAACAGTAAACCAGTTTCCCTCTAGTTTTTTATTTTAAACTCTTTTATATTAAACTCTTTTATTTAAAACTCTTTTATTTAAAACTCTTTTTTGAGGTATCCTTATTCTCCGGGGAATTTATCAGGAGGCTCTTTCTGACCCCCCTTTTGAGATATTTTCAGGCCTGGTAGCCATATAGATTTTGAAACCTCCATCTCCTGGACTCCATCAAAAAATACTTTCACTCCGCTTGGCGGAGCTTAATAAATACTGAAGTAGTTTTTGGGAATAGAGGTGAATACAATGGAAGAGATATTCAGAGGACTGGTTGAACGCGCTCAGTACTATGAACAGTTTGAAAGCTTCAGAAACACCGACATTTCCGGACAGTTAGGGGATATACCGGGAATGAACCTGAAGATGAAAGTTTCAGTACCGAACATGTAAGGCCAGAATTGAGTTAACAATTGTATCAGAAATAGTAATCAGGATAGTAAAAGCTGCAAGTTGTATCAGGAATAATAGTTGTATCAGGAATAGTAAATCAGGATAGTAAAAGCTGCAAACCCTCTATGAACAGGCGGAATGTTGAGATTCATTTCTCAACAAAAAAATCAGACAAAGAAGAAAAGAAAGAAGAAATAAAAGAAAGAAAAACAGACCAAACATACCTAAAAATTTACAAGAAAAATAAGGGCAAAAAGGAAATTAAATTAAGAAGAAGTGAAGGAAAAAAAGATAAAAATAGAATGTAAGTGAGGGGAAAGTAAAGGAAAAAATTAGCAGAAGTAAGGAGAGTAAAACAGAAATAAAAGGGGAAGGGGGGAAATTTCCCTTTAAAAAACGAAGGAAAGCATATAAAAGTGAAAGCTTGAGATCACTTTTCAACCTTTTCCATATCAGCCTGAAGGTCCTGACCCAGTTCCACGTCATAGAAGTCTCCGCTGGTGGGGAGTTCCATGAAGAATGCGCTGGTAATGTCAAGGGTAGCATCTCCGTTTTCCACCTCAAGGTCCAGGACATGTCCACCTGCATTTCGGTCCCCTGTAATGAAGTGAAGGTGATACCCCGGCACATTTACACCTTTCACGTATTCAGGGGCTCTGAATCCTACCAGTGTACCGCTTATGTTTTCAAATTCGAAGACAGACTGGGTGGATACCGCATCTGCAAGTTTTGGATATGGTTTTTCCTGTTTTGGTACGCTTCGTGCTTTTATGTAAGAGAAATTCCCGTCAACCCGGACCGCGTAGAAAAGGTTTTCCGAAGGCAGGTTAAGGTCAAGGAAGTCTTCAAGTTCGGTAAGGTTTGCAGGTTCCTCAAACCGGAAATTTTCATCGGCTTCAAAGTAGGTGACAGTGGCAAAAGGAGTTGTCATTTCCCCGGATACAGGATAGGCAATTCCATCTGTTTTTATCTGATAGTAATTGCCATCAAGGGCGAGCATTTCCCCTTCGAGCCCGTCAAAGGTTCCTATACCAAAGTCCCCATGGGTTTCAAGTTCCGCAACTGGCAGAACCCCATCATAAACGCCCTGAAGCAGGGCGTCGATTGTTGAGACCTGATAGAGAACGTCAATTTCACTGCCGCGAATACCTGAAGCTGAGTCCGCATTGCTCCCAATATTGTCGAGTTTCTCAATATTACCGGATTTTTCGGAAAAGTCATCGCCATGACTGGTGCAACCGGAAACAAAAGTAACTGAGAAAAGAATTAAAACAATCAAAAAACTTTTTTTATTCATGTATAGTCCTCACCGGATTTTTAGTAAGAATTCTTGTTATTGATATTATAAATTTTTTTAGTATACTTAGAGATTAACTTACAAACATTTAGGAAATTGAAGATCGAAGTTCTGTATGGGCAAGGGAAATAACTCAGTTATTTATTTTTATAAGTATGGTGTTGAGAGAGCCCGGCGTTAGGAACGGTTAGGGACAGTTCTCATTTTTTATAAATTAATGTAGGAGAGGTTCAAGCGGAATTGAACAGAAGTGAATAAGTCAGGAAGGAAAAAACAGTTATTGAGCTCCTCTTAATATTCAAAATTTGCTTCTTGAACCCTGTACTTCAAACAATTGATTCAGCCCCTGATTGTGAAAGCAATTCCGAAAACTTTTATGGCTAAGAATAAAATAGCTTTTGGGATGAACTTATTAAGGACCGAAACAGGGAAAAAATAAATAAGAATTAAAAAAAGAGAAGGATAGGAGAATAACTTTATATTGACCCTTTGAAGCATTTATTCTCTTACCAGTATGACTCTGGCCGGAGCCCCGTCCGCGTCTATAAGAAGAGGCAAACCCAGGAACGTATATTCCCCTTCGTGAACGCCGGCAAGGTTGAGGCCTTCAAACAAAGTCATGTTATTGATAAGCAGTTCATGAACCTCGTCGTCCCCTTCAAGCTTTTTGACTCTGAGGTAGTCAAACCCCAGGGTCTTGACTCCTGCATTGACAAGGTATTCGGCTGCATCCATTTTCAGGTGCACGTAGTTCTCACGGAATTTCACGTATCCAAGAGTAGAGTTTCTGGTCTTGAGAAGCACTATGTCCCCAGGACCGATTTGAAACCCTTCAAGATCCTGCCTGTGGATCTCTTCTTCCACATGGACAAGGTCAAAAACCCTGCATTTCCCATAAAAGCTTTCAAGAGGCAGGGATGCAACTCCTTCTTTTCCGTCCCGAACATGCAGCCTTGAATCAACGTGCGTGCCTATGTGACTTCCCAGGGTCAGAATAGACTCATTTACCCTATCCTTCGGTACGGATGCATACCTCTCGATCAAAGGTTTCGGATTTCCGGGATATACAACCATCCCTTCAGTAATAAGCTGTGAAACATCGAAAAACTCTGGCAGAATAAAACCCCCGTTACTCTTAAGCAAAGCTTCCAGTTACTTTGCATAATAAAAAAATAGATGTAAAGGTATAAAAATACCCGCTTGAAGTAAAGGAAAAAGCCTTATTCAGCCTTATTTCAATGCAGTTTAATTTCAACCAGCTTATTTCAGTGCATATTTCACATATTCTGCAACCGCATGCCCCACTTCCGCAGTTGTGGAAGTTCCTCCCAGGTCAGGAGTAATAATATTTTTCTGAAGCACATCGGCTATTGCCCTATCAATGATCGAGGCTCCGGGGTTGCCCATCCATTCAAGCAGCATCTTCACGCAGAGGATGGCAGCAAGCGGATTTGCAATGCCTTTTCCTGCGATGTCCGGCGCACTTCCGTGCACGGGCTCGAAGAAGGCGTATTTTTCCCCGATGTTGGCGCTCGGGACAAGCCCCAGGCTTCCGACAAGCGCCGCACACATATCACTCAAAATGTCCCCGAAGATGTTCGTTGTGACAACAACGTCGTATTTTTCGGGGCGCATCATAAGACTGTAAGCCATTGAATCAACCAGCGTGTCGCTGTACTCCACCCCATGTGAGCTGGCAACCTGCCGGCAGACATCAAGGAAGAGCTTGTCGGACTTCAGGACGTTGGACTTGTGGACAATGGTCAGTTTGTTATTTCTCTGTTTTGCAAGCTTGCAGGCGTATTCTGCAATCCTCTCAGAGCCTTTTCGGGTAACTACCCTCTTTGTCCAGGAAAGGTCAGGCCCTATTTCCTCGATCCCTGAGTACAGCCCTTCAGTATTTTCCCTTACAATGATAAAGTCGAAATCGTTTTTTCCGGTAACACCTTTTATGCCGGGGAGGGGTTTTACAGGCCGGACATTGGCATATAGGTCCAGTTCCTTCCTGATGGCAAGAAGCACGCTTTTGTAATTAGGATCAGGCACAGTAGTGACTGCCCCGAAAAGGACTGCATCACACCCTTTTATGGTTTCTATGTCTTCTCCCGACATTGCAGTCCCGGTTCTTTCCCACCTGGCATAGCCCAGTTCCAGGGGCACTTTCTCAAGCTCAAGCCCAAAAGCATCAAGAACTTCCACAGCCGCAGGGATCACTTCCCTGCCAATCCCGTCACCTTCGATTACCGCCAGTTTCATGATACTGCATCATGGCTTGAAGTATATGAATCTGGCGCAACTGTTTAAAATTAAGAAGTCAATCATTTATATCCAGAAAAAAGAGTTTTCAGATCCAGAGCAGGTGTTCGGCCAGGATTTTCCCGCCAAGTCCTATAAGGATCAGGCCGCCAAGGACTTCAACTTCATGTTCAAAGAAATGCCCTATCCGGTAGCCGAGGATTGCTCCGAAGAAAGACATAAAAAAGGTCACGCAGCCTATGATAATAACGGGCTCAAGAATAGGTGTCTTAAGAAACGCAAAACTAATTCCAACTGCAAGAGCGTCTATGCTTGTTGCAACTGCAAGCAGGAAAAGCAACGAATAGTTAAGGGAACTTACCTTTCCTTCAGGGCTTCCGTAAAGTGCCTCATAAATCATTTTGCACCCGATAAAGGCAAGAAGCCCGAATGCAATCCAGGGGGCATAGTCTGAAACAAAGCCGCTTACTACGCTTCCCCCAAGCCAGCCCAGCACCGGCATGAAAGCCTGAAAGCCCCCGAAAAAAACAGCCAGCTTCAGGGCATCATTGAGCCTGAACGGCCTTATCGTTGTACCGCTGGACATGGAAACTGCAAAAGCGTCCATTGCAAGCCCGAGCGCTAAGAGGAAACTGGTTAGAAAAGACATTTATTACTCCATTTTCGTATTATATAGGGTTTTCCGGGAATGTCAGATTTTCCGGGATAATAGAATCCCTGGCACTTAAAGGTACCTGTAATGCACTTAAAAGTGATTGCAATGCACCTGAGAGACTCTTAAATAAATTTAAAGTTGTGGGGAGAGGGAGCTGAAACTATACTTACACTTTTTCCTCTGAACCTTTCCCCCTAAGCCGGTTCACAAGCTTCCGGACCGCTTCAACAACCTGGAATTCCGATGCCCCCCAATGGACAACAGCCCCTTCAAAGCCATTGATAGTGACAAGCCCTGATTTTTCAGACCTGCAGCAGCGCGTAATAAAGGATTTAGAGGGCACAACTATTTCGGACTTGAAAGGACAGATATTTACGAAGGAATAATCAAGCTCTGGAAAACGCATTTCAAAAAGGGTCTTTGAGATCTCACACCCTACGAGGAGGTGTCCGTTTTCGGTCAGCACGTCCGAGTCCAGACATTTCCCCTCAAGCCCCGATGCGCTACATGGAAAAACTGTATTTTCTCCTTCGAACTGCCTGAGGTCAATTATCTTTTCAGTAAACCTGGCCTGCAGATCCCCGAAAATTCCGCTGGCTTCAAGCCTCCTTACAACCTGGGAAAGCCAGGACGGCTCCGGGGGAGCAACGTCAAGGATCTCTATTTCAAGAATACTGGAGGGGTCAGGGTCATGGACAATTGTGACATGCCTGTCTACACCCGTAAAAATGACAGTGTTCACCTTCCCTGTGCAGAGCTCTAATGCGGTCTCGATCAGGAGGGAACGGTCTTTTATGTTTAATTCCCTGTCATACCTGACCACCTCATCTCCGGAGGCAAGCAGTTCGAGACTCTCAACCTTTCTGAGAAGCCCTTCTCCACTTTTAATTACATGGTAAACTGCATACTCAGAGCTGCCGGTTTCGGGATTTTCTCTTTCTTCGATCAGGTACTCCGTAAGGAAATAAATTAACTCTTCAGTGCCTGTGGGAAAGGCTTTTGTTACTCCCACATGTTTGTACTCATCAGGAAAAATCATAGGTATCGGCTGTTTGAGTAATTACTGGATCTGGTCGGCTTCTCGGACTCGACCCTGTTTCTTGTAAGTGATCTTGCTCAATCAAGTTCGTTACTGTTATTAAGCAATTATTATTCTTACTTAAGCAGTTATTATTTTTTCTTAAGCAGTTATTATTCATTCTGCTGGCTCTGTACTTTTTTTCTATGGGCAACAAGTCCGCCGTCTGTGAGCATATCGAGCAGGAAGTCAGGCAGTTTGTTTCCTCTGAACACCTCTTTTCCGGGAACTCGGACCTCGCCTTTGAGCAGGTCAACTTCGATCTCGTCCCCTTCCTGGCACTCAACATCAGCCTCCATCAGGGGCAGCCCCACGTTAATCGCATTTCTGAAAAAGATTCTTGCAAAGGACTTTGCCACAACACAGGATACTCCCGCATACTTGAGCGCAAGGGGGGCCTGTTCCCGGGATGAGCCGCAGCCAAAATTGTTTCCCGCGACTATGATGTCTCCCTCTTTCACCTTTTTAGCGAATTCAGGATCAATGCCTTCCATGGCATGGGCCGCAAAGACCTGCATGTCCTTGGTCCTCAGGTATTTCCCCGGGATAATCACATCGGTATCGACATCGTCTCCGAATTTCCAGACTCGGCCTATGATAGGGTTTTCCATCACGAATCACCTGTGAAGTAGGTTTTTTTAATAGTATATCTAAGTGGCGGATATGTGAAAGAAAAAAGTACAGTAAAAAAAGTAAAAATTGGAAGGAAAAGCAGATGTGCAGGAGGAACTGAACCGCACATCTTACTGTTTTAGACTTTAATTTTAACTGTGGGTCCTACTTTAGACCTTTACTTCGTCTCCATTTAATACTGCTTCCTCACTTACCCTTACTTCTGTAGTCGTATTCCCGTAACTTACTACATAAGCACCTGCAGGAGCAGTATCGAACTGGGTTTCCCCGGAAATGGGACCTTCGGTTGAATAGGGTACAGTAAACTCGTACCTGCCTTCGGAATCCGAAGTTGTCGACTGGGAATAGTCAAAGGTCCTTCCCTGGCCCGTTAGAATTGTCGTGTTTATATTAACAGTCTCGTTCGGGGAAACAGTTCCGGTTATTTTTGCACCCTTAACATATTCGAAAATTTTGACATAACCAGTATCTGCCTCAGGAATACTGCCTCCAAAGAGGTAGTTGTACACCTGTTTATACCCTACTTCCTGAGTCTGATATGCCCAGGTCTCATGGACTAGCCGGTACTGCTTCAGGCCGTTTCCGTCCAGAATATGCAGCCTTGATTCCATTGAGTTGAAGTAGCGGGTACTTGGCAGGGACTGATATCCGCTCCCTGTCCAGTAAGACTGATAGTATCCTTCGGAATCAAGGGTCCAGGCTGTCATCGCATAGAACTTGCCTGTGGCCATTTCGACGTCTGAGATAATATAACGGGCTCCGGCTTTATCCGGGTCAGGGTGGACGGCTTCAAGCACTGCAGTTGCTTCTTCTTCGGATTGGGCTGTAAAGAAAGTGGAAGAACCGGGCTGGTTCTCTTCGTCTATGCCCCCCCTGCGCCCTCCAATTCCAGCCTGGAAAGGATTTGCATTTGGAATTCTGTGCCCGATCGTTTCGATCCAGTGACCGTAGTCCCACCAGGACATAACTCCGTACGCAGTATCCGGGTAATCGAAAAGTTCTCCGGCCTCGGGAGCTTCATAGATTGCATTGTAATCCATACCCGGGTCAGGAGTATAGGATTGGAGCCACGTGGTAGCTTCGATCCAGGGTCCGTTGGGCCCGCCAGTACCTTTTGTCATTTCCATTGCGGAACCGTATACGGGGAAAATAAGAATGACTGCTATAGCCAGAACCGCAACTATCTGTTCTATTTTAATAAACTTGAGGATATTCAGGAAATCTGCAGGAGATTTTACATCGGAACTGAACTTTTCATCGAGTTCTTTCCATTTTACCTTTTCAAGCAGCAGGCCTCCTACATAAGCACTGAGAACTGCTACGTTAATGGAATAATAGTATGCAAAACGGTTCTGGCCGTAGATGGTAAGAAGGATTAAAAAGCTCCAGACAAGAACCAGTACTCCTTCAGGCTTCGGCTTTCTGAAGAGTTTTGCAGTCAGGAAAAGAATCCCAAGGAGAGAAGCAAAGAAACCTGAAGCTGTAAAATTCCCAAAGACTTTTGATAGGGTAAAAACCCCACTGCCGTAAAATATTGAGGATACTTCTCCAATTGTTGAAGGACCGCCTGTCTGGATCCCGAAAATTGAATGAGGAGCGCTTATGACCAGCGAGTAAAGGGAAGGAACCGCAATTTTGGCTGCGACCAGTCCCACAACACCAATTCCGAGTATTGCCAGAGGATAGTAGTAGGCTTTTATATTTCTACTTTTGAACTCCCTCTCAATAAAACTCAATGCTATAAAACCTGCCATTGCTCCAATAGCGGTGGCAAAATGGAACCATGAATAATAATACATTGAGAAACCCATATCAGGGTGGACAAAGGGAAGTATAAGTATGGAGCTTACTAAAAATGCGATTATACCCGTAAACCCGAGGTAGTCACTTGACTCACCATGGAAGTTATCAAGGATATACTGGATCACGGCATAAACCAGAGCGACCAATAAGAAAAGAGAAGCTCCAGGCCACGAAAGCTGATAAGCTGAATACATGACCCCGGCCATAACTGAGTATATTAAAGGCTCTTTCAGGATACTGAAATTTTTAGTAATTACATGCTCGAAACGCAGTCCTTTTTTCTTTGCAGAGATCAATGCCAGCATGAAAAACATGATGAAAAAGGTACTGAATAGAGACTCAGCTACATGGTGGTCTGTAAAACCCATCATTGAACGGGACAAAAATTGCCCTGGAGCAAAGGCGATTAAAATTGCAGCCAGTATGCCTGTTTTACGTCCCCCGAGATGTTTTCCAATATAGTAGACAGGAATGACAGTAAGGGCTCCAAGCACTGCGGGGAAGTAAGCCCCTACCCAGTTAACAAGTTCAGGACTGGGATTGCCCATACCCAGAAACAGAGATGTAAGAGCCATCATCTGGTCAAATAATGGACCAAAATGGATGTAACTCCCCTTAGGATAGTTGGTCATGGGGTTGAAAAACATCCTGTTGGGGTAATTTTCAAGCAGAACATTTAAAGTCCGCATATGGTACCAGGGGTCATTACCCCCGAACCTTACAAACCCGTTGGATAGGAACACCGAATCATAAGGACGTGTTCGGATCCATAGGGCTACAAAACCAATTACTGCAACTGCCAGAGTATAAGGCAAGCTGGATTTTATTTTAGACTTAAAAGATGATACAGGACGATCCTGAGAACTCATAGTAATCTCCTTCGGGAGGCACATTTTGGCAAATAAATTTATAATATATATAATATATAATTAGCCTGAGATACAATTTATATGATATATAATTTAGGTAATATAAGATTTATGTCAGAAGAAAAATCAAATTGATTCAAATGCAACGGTTTATGATTTTAATTTTACTTTTGATAGAACTTCAACGCTCTCGCCGCAAAACTGACTCAAACAGCTTTCTGGATGGATCCACTAATCCTGAAGGGATAAAAAGTTCCTTCATAGTATATAGTAATTACATAGTGACCATCGATTTTTTTCAAGACATCTCCCTCAGATATAGTAACCCATTTTTAAAAAGACGTGCAATATGCACAATTACACTTTGAGAAACCCTAGACCTCTAAAGTAACTTTTTTAATAGTATATCTAAATAACGGACAAATAGAAGAAATAATTAAATGGTCTATAAAATGTGACAGGCTCCTTCAAAAAACCCCGAGTAATAGAGCCGTAAAAAGTGGAAGGTAAGAGAAGGAGTAAAAATTCAGTCGAGTGCCAAACCGCATGCTTCAGACTGATTCAGACCTTTACTTCGTCTCCTGTTAATACTGCTTCTTCACTTACCCTTACTTCTTTAGTCGTACCCCCGTAGCTTACGACATAAGCACCTGTCGGAGCAGTGTCGAACTGTGTTTCCCCTGGAATAGGGCCTTCGGTTGAATAGGGCACAGTAAATTCATACCTGCCTTCAGAATCCGAAGTTGTCGACTGGGAATAGTCAAAGGTCCTTCCCTGACCCGTTAGAATTGTCGTGTTTATATTAACCGCCTCGTTCGGAGAGACAGTTCCGGTTATTTTTGCACCCTTAACATATTCGAAAATCTTAACATACCCTGTATCTACCTCAGGGATCCTTCCTCCGAAAAGGGAATTATAAACCTGTTTGTACCCGGCCTCGTCACTCTGGCCCGCCCAGGACTCGTGAACCAGGCGATACTGCTTCATACCGTTCCCGTCAAAGAAGTGAAGCCTGGATTCCATTGAGTCGTAATAACGCATTGTCGGCAGGAGTTGTAAGTTGGCACCTACCCGGTACTGGGCATAGTACCCTTCTTCATCAAGGGTCCAGGTAACCATAGGCATAAATTTTGGGTTAACTTTTCCATTAAATAAAGAAGCCATTTCTATGTCGGATACAATGTATCTGGCTCCGGCTTTGTCTGGATCCGGGTGAACGGCTTCAAGGACTGCTGTTGCTTCTTCTTCCGACGGAGCGGTGAAGAAAGTGGAAGCTCCCGGCATGTTTTCGTCTTCTAGACTTCCTCTTCGGCCTCCTATTCCAGCCTGAAAGGGATTGGCATTTGGCATTCTGTGCCCGATCGTTTCAATCCAGTGCCCATAGTCCCACCAGGACATGACCCCATAAGCAGTATCCGGATACTGGAAGAGTTCGCCGTTCTCAGGAGCTTCGTAAATGTCGTTGTAGTCCATTCCCGGGTCAGGAGTATTATAGCGAAGCCAGAGAGTGGATTCAATCCATGGACCGTTGGGACCTCCCGTGCCTGTTGTATACTTTATTGCAGCGCCGTACTCCGGGAGAACCAGCACCAGGAATATGGTAAGGACTGCAAAGACCTGTTCTATTTTTACAAATTTGAAGAAATTTGGCAAATCTTTAAGCGATTTTACATTAGCCCGGAAGCTTTCTTCGAGCCAGCCCCATTTTACAAGATCAAGGAACCGACCTCCTAAATAAGCACCCAGAACCGCAATATTCACAGAATAATAATATGCAAAACGGTTCTGGCCATAAATTGCCATGAATATGAGAAGCCCCCATACCAGAGCCAGCAATTCTTCAGGTTTCGGCTTCCGGATGAGACTTATTGTCAGGAGAATCATTCCTGCGATCGAAGCGAAGAAAGCAGGAGCTGTAAAATATTCATAAACCTTATCGAAAGAAAATATTTCAGAGAAGTAAAATATAGAGGAAACTTCACCAATTGTTGAAGGCCCGCCGGTCTGAATCCCGAAAATTGAATGAGGAGCACTTATGACCAGCGAGTAAAGGGCTGGGGCCGCAATTTTGGCTGCAATAAGCCCCACACCACCAATTCCGAGTATTGCCAGAGGATAATAATAAGCCTTTAAGTTTCTTTTTTTGAACTCTCTTTCAATAAAACTCAAAGCTGCAAAACACACTACTGCTCCGAAAGCTGTAATTACATGGAACCAGGAGTAATAGTACATCGAAAAGCCCATTTCAGGATGGACAAACGGGAGTATAAGTAGTGTACTTACTAAGAATGTGATTATGCCTGTGAGCCCGAGGTAGTCACTTGACTCGCCATGGAAATTATCAAGGATATACTGGATCACGGTATAAACCAGAGCGACCAATAAAAAAAGAGAAGCTCCAGGCCACGAAAGCTGATAAGCTGAATACATGACCCCGGCAAAAACGGAATATACCAGAGGCTCTTTCAGGGCATCAAATTTTTTATTAGCTACATATTCAAAACTTAGCTTTGTTCTCTTTGCAGTGATCAATGCCAGCATGAAAAACATGATAAAAAGGGTACTGAATAGAGACTCAGCTACATGGTGGTCTGTAAAGCCGATCATTGAACGGGACAAAAATTGTCCTGGAGCAAAAGCGATTAAAATTGCAGCCAGTATCCCTGTTTTATGGCCTCCGAGATATTTTCCGATATAGTATACGGGAATGACGGTAAGGGCTCCAAGCACTGCGGGGAAGTAAGCTCCTACCCAGTTAACAAGCTCAGGACTGGGATTGCCCATTCCCAGAAACAGAGCTGTAAGAGCCATCATCTGGTCGAATAATGGACCAAAATGGATGTAACTCCCCGTAGGATAGTTGGTCATGGGGTTGAAAAACATCCTGTTGGGGTAATTTTCAAGGAGAACATTTAAGGTCCGCATATGATACCAGGGATCGTTGCCCCCAAACCTTACAAATCCATTGGATAAAAAAACCGAATCATAAGGACGTGTTCGGATCCATAGGGCTACAAAACCAATTACTGCAACTGCCAGAGTATAAGGCAAGCTGGACTTTAGTTTAGACTTAAATGTTGATACAGGATGATCCTGAGAAACCATAGTAATCCCCTTCAGGAAGTACATGCAACTAATATAGAACTACAGAAAAAGAAATTAAATAGATTGTATTAATTCGATGTAACGGTTTATAATTTTATCCCATTTTTGATCCGGAGCTTCATAATGCTCACTAGTACTGCGATTCTGAAATATGTGTATAAAACTTGACTTTTGAATTGATTAGCCGATAACGCATTTTTCCACTAAATAATGGAACTATTTTGGAATCGAAGCACTAGTTCCGAAAAGGTTCAGGACAGCTTCCCGGATGGATTCGACATTTCCTGGGGGCACAAAAAAAGTACCTTCATATCCAGCCATCGATTCTTTCAGACCGCCTACCTCGGAAACTACAACCGGTTTTCCAAAAGACATGGCGATATGGGCAATTCCGCTCTGTGAAGCCCTCAGGTAGGGCACTAATAAATTTGAGTTCTTGTTTTCACCGGTCATATGCTTCTCTCGAATTTAATGCATATTGAATACTCCGGTGGTCCATCGTTATACGTTTGATGTTTTAAAACACCTAAATGTAAGTAGTTCCCTTAAAGTCCACTTTGATTCAATAATCCCTGCCTCTCTTGCAGGTGTATTTTTGCATTCAAACCCTCTTTCATCTTTGTACCTTAATCCTCCATGCCCTCTACAGAAGTTAAAATGTGTGTAATATAACTTAATTTGATACTCTAACCATTCTGTCACTTTTGAAAACCCTATTGTTTTCCTTGAAATTAATTTTTTTGCTTTAAATTATATCTTGCATCTTCAATTGCTTCCCATGAACCAGCTGTTTTTACCAGGAATGAAAAATTCATTATTAATTGAGTAATTATAAAAGACAGCAAGGTATTCTCTAACTTAGGTATAAAAAATAAGATTAAAAATCCCAAGTATCCAGGGTTATTGAAAACTACCAACGGATAAAGAATAGTAAGAGATAAAACGATTATTGGAGAGACGATATGAACCATAAGTGCATAAGGAAAAACTATTTTTCCAAACATACCTTTCCCGAGCAAGTTAAGATTGTTTATGTATACCTTTCTTAAACCATTTATCCGCTTCATTTTCTGGATTATACGTCCCTTCGTACTCAAAGGGACACGCTCATAGACAATGGCAGATGGTTCGTATACTACCCGATAACCAAGACCGATAATTTTGAAAAGCAGATCAGAATCATCCGCATAAGCATCAGGATCTATCGTTATATTATGCAATAAATCAGTTCTGAAACTCATTAGTGGCCCATTACACACGGAAACTGATTGAATCTGACTCTCGCCCTGCCTCCAGATATCAAAGTAAAAACGATAGGAGTCTTCCTGTGATTTAGAAAGCCTTGCTTTATCTGAAAGGATTACAATTTTTCCCGTAACCCCGCCAATATGCGAGTCTTTATAATGGTTCACAACCCACAATAATGAATCACTTTTTAAAAACGCGTCAGCATCAGATATAATGGTAATCTCACTTTTCAGAGAAGGAAATATCCAGTTCAAAGCTCTTGCTTTTCCCTTACCTCCCTGATTCATGACCACTCTGGCATTTTTTAATGAGATGCCCTTAATCTTCATTTCTGATACACTCTGTGAAAGATCTGTTGAATGATCATTGAGAAGGATCACCTCAAGCTTGTCTTCAGGATAATCAAGATGAGATGTGTTTTCAATTTTTTCTTCAATCACTTTTTCTTCGTTATACATTGGTATGATTAGTGTGATTGTAGGGAGATGCCCGCCTTTCGAAAAAACTTCAGCTTTCAGAGGATCACTTACATATTTCTTTGAATAGAGGTGCATAAGCACTGTATAAGAAGAAAAAAGGGCAACTTCGAATGCAAAAAGAAATTGCCATGCAGACAGCAAACTGAGCATACCTTTTAACAAATACTTCAAAAGATATATAATTTTTCAATACCAAGTTTATGGAAGTAATCTTTTACTCAAAACGAGCACTTTTCATTTTTAATAACTGAGGCACTTTGTATTTCATAACGACTACGATACATACAAGGACTCCTGCTAGGAATTGAAGGACATTATAATTATCAGATAGTATTCTTAATTCCTCAAGTTTCATTCTATCCATCATTTTACAACTCATGCCTCCGTCCCTATATTTAGCAAGGATCTCATCCATATATAAAAAGTTATCCGGGTATTTTTTTATCGCCTTTATAATAAATTCATGATCTGCAGCCAGTTTAAAGGAGTAAGAGAAGGAGCCAATTTCATCGAAAAGATGCCCTCTGACAAAAAGAGTCTGATGGCAGATGTGTCGGAACAATAATTTATAGGATGTTACCCTGCAGCCCCTTACGATTCTTTTTTTTCGGAAATCATTTATCACTTCAACATTTCCATACACAGCTACAACAGATTCATCCAAAAACTTTTCAACGACTTTATCAACAATTTCATCGTTGTACAGATAGTCTCCTGCATTTAAAAAGTAGAGAATGTTCCCGGTGGAGCGAGCAATTCCCTTATTCATGCCATCATAAACGCCACTGTCCGGTTCACTGACCCATTTTGCAATTTTGTTTTCGTACTTCTTTATAATATCAAGTGTTCCATCAGTGGAATTCCCGTCGATTATAATGTACTCAATATTCGGATACTTCTGGTTAATGACACTGAGTATCGTCCCCTCGAGAACCCCTGCACTGTTCATACACGACGTCACAATTGAAACAAGCGGTTTTTTAGAAGAAACAACCATTTGATCCCTCATTTTTGGCCATAATAATTGGTAACATACCGTTCGTATGCCTGCTTGATTCCCTCACGCAGAGGAATCTTTGCCTGCCAACCAAACTCATTAAGCTTTGTCACATCAAGAAGTTTCCTGGGAGTGCCGTCAGGTTTTGAGGCATCGTACACGATTTCTCCCACATAGCCCACCACATATTTGATCAGTTCTGCCAGTTCGCTAATTGAGATATCATTTCCAACTCCGATATTCACAAATTCTCCTATATCGGAATAATCATAATTTTCCATAAGGTACACAGGCATCGGCCATATCGTCCACATGTAGAAACTCTCTTTTCGGAGACCCAGTGACCCATACGACTACTTCAGGTTTGTTATTCACCCTGGCTTCATGGAATTTCCTGATCAGTGCAGACATAACATGTGAAGTTTCAAGATCAAAATTATCGTTTGGCCCGCACAGGTTAGTCGGCATAACTGAAATGAAGTTGGTTCCGTAATGCTGGTTGTAGTGTTTGCAGAGCCTGATTCCTACGATCTTTGCTATTGCGTAGGCTTCGTTTGTTTCTTCGAGGAGGCCGGTAAGCAGGTATTCTTCTTTGAGGGGCTGGCGGGCTAACTTTGGATATATGCAGGAAGAACCGAGGAAAAGCAGTTTTTTAACGCCATATTTGTAGGAGGCATGGATGATGTTTGCTTCGATCATCAGGTTTTCGTAGATGAACTGGGCGGGATAGGTGCTGTTGGCAAGGATTCCTCCCACTTTGGCGGCTGCAAGAAATACGTAATCCGGTTTTTCAGTTTCGAAGAATTCGTTTACAGCCTTCTGGTCGGTGAGGTCGAGTTCGCTGTGGGTGCGAAAAATCAGGTTGGTATAGCCTTTAGATTCAAGTTTTCTTTTGATTGCGGAACTTACCATGCCGCGGTGACCTGCGATGTAGATTTTGGAGTTGGTGTTCATGTCCCATTCTCTCTTAATTAGCTGTCATGCCCACATATTTTTGGCTCTTCGCGGTTTCAAGTGGGTAATTTACGTTCATTTTCTAAATATTGAAGTAATATGTATAAGATTTAGAAACATTTGCTGTTAAAAATCATATTCAAACTTGATGTTTCTCTCTTTGTCAAGGCAACTTTTTGACTAAGGAGTCGTCACATAACAAACTATGCACAGTTTTCAATTTGGTGCCTTGATTTTTAAGATCAATATCACCAATTGAAAATTAACTTTATTAAAAATTTGCCTAATCTATTTTGTGACAGATACTAAGCAATTATTTTCAACCCACTCAAAACAGCGAAGAGCCATATTTTTTAGTTTTTTGTGGGCTTTTACATCAAGAATCATGATTATTTCATTAACAAGCTATGATACAGTTGTTCATATAAATCAACCATTTTATCTAACGTGAAATGTCCCTCAACGGTCATTCTTGCAGATGATCCAGCTTTCTTCCTAAGATCACCATCATCCAAAAACAAATTAATTCCATTTAAAAAATCGTCTATATTTTTATATTTTGCAATATATCCAGTGTCCATATGTGTTACTAGCTCTGGAATACCTCCCGTTTCAAATGCAATAACAGGTGTCTCGGATGCCATTGCTTCTAATACTACAAGGGGACAATTATCTGCAAGTGATGGATATAAAAATAAATCAGAAGCTGCATAATATTCAGCCATTGTGGTTTCATCTTCAACATATGGGATTGAAATCCATTCAATGGAATTTTTTATTTTTTTGTCAGGTTTTCCTGAAGAACCTACGTTTAAAAACACAAGGTTTTCTCTATTGAGTTTTCTCAGAGCTTCCAATAGATAATCTCCGCCTTTCCAATAATTCTTAATGCCATAGTGTGCACTGAACATCAAAATTGTTTTGTCAAGCGGAAGGTTTAGTTTTTTTCTCACATCTCTTTTATTCATTGGATGGAATATTCTATGATCAATTCCGTTGTAAATCAAATAAACTTTTTTATCTCCCAAAATACTTTTTTCAACTTTATTCTTCAACCACTTTGAGGGTGTTACAACAGTAAATTCAGATTTTTTGAAAATACCCTTTTTGAGACTCCAGAGCCAGTTTGTTCTATCATACCGCAATGAAGGATAGATTTTCAGGTCAGGACAGTTTCCACATCCAGTCTGCCATTTCTCACAGGAAAATGAATGGGCACAGTGGCCAGTTAAAGCCCACATATCGTGTAGGGTGTATACCGTAGGCTTGAGTTTTGTTAATTTTGGAAGTGCAAGAAGGTTAAAATACCCGCCATGAAGGTTATGTAGATTGATAATATCTGTATTTAAGACATCAGATCTATTTTTAATTCTAAATGAACTTAGAAATATTAAATCAGGCAGTAGTATTGCTTTAGATAGAATACTCGTACCAAGTTGGAAATATTTGTTTCGTGAAAGCTGTTTTACACTTGGGTTTTTGCTTTGTTTATTTCCTACCAGCATCCACGATTTGTGTCCTCTTTCATTTAAACAATCTTTTAATCGATAGGCTAATTTTGCTGCACCACCAGCACTCTCGAGTGTGTTTATGTGGACAATATACATATTAATACCTAAAATACTTATTAATTTGACTTTTAAATAAATTTAAATCCCAATCACGAATTAAACAACGTGGAAGTTCATATATATTGGAGTATGAATGTACTTGCCCATAATAATTGGAACAAACAAGATCAAAATTGAGTTCTTTGCAAATATCTATGGAATTTTTATTATAATCATTCTTACAGCCAAAAGGATATGAAAAATATTTAATTTGATTATTTGTCCAATTCTCTAGCTGTTCCTTGGATGAAATAATATCTTTTCTCTGCTCTTCTTTGGATAAAATTGATAATGGTGAATGTGATTTAGTATGAGCGCCAATTGTCGCATATTCACTTTTGGATAATTTTATTACTTCTTTTTGGGTCATCGTTCTATGTGTCTTACGTCCTTTGTAATTTAACCCGCTCCAATCTAGAATTGATTTAACCAAAAGATCACGGTTTGAAGGGTTCTGAAACTTAAGTATTGGGTGCAGTTCATTGTATGTATTCAATTTGTTTTTTTGATTAGAAACATCAAATCTACAGATATTTCCAGATACGTTTAAGGAAAGAGATGGTGGAAGGTCTATCCTGCTTAAAAATACCCTTTCAAGATCGTCCCACCAAAATTCTTTATCAGTATCAATTATGCCAGTAGTGACAAAAAAAGTGGCAGGGGCTTCCAAAGTCTCTAAAATAGGCAGAGCTTCTAAATAATTGTCTGCATATCCATCATCGAAAGTTATTACGATTGATCTTTCTGGTAATTTTTTATCTTTTAAACGATCACTGAGCTCTTCTATACTAATTATGTTGTAATTTTTTTTCAGCCATTCAATTTGCTTGTAAAAATTATCCGGGTTAATGGCAAGCAATTGGGGATCATTTTCAAGAGTTGTTACTCTGTGGTATATCAAAATGATTGCAGGGGTGTTTATGAGATTGCAAGTAAAGCGGATTGGTGATAAAGTTGCAGAATATATCTTGCTTTTTAATGTCATAGAGATTTCCTGATTACAGCAGTGATTACCATTTGATAGTCTCTATCAATATAATTAACTTCTTCTTGAGTTAACTCATCTACAGCCAATCCATGAAGAAAAGCAATGGATGTTAGAATATTGCCATAAGTTCTGACAGTAATATTTTCTGTAGGTACATATTTCTCAAAAATCATTCTGAGCGATTTATCAGTAAAGCGCCAAAAATCACCCCATCTATCCATATCATATCTAGAAATCTGGCTAATGCCTGCCACAGTTATTAATACAGTTCCTCCAGGTTTTAGGCATTTGACCACATTTTTAACTGCAGAGTCAATATCAAAAATAAATTGTAGTGTTTGTGTGAGGATAAAACAATCAAAGGCATTTTCAGGTAGACCTTCACCTGTAACTAAATCTCCTACAATTGTAGCTTTAGGATTTCCTTCAACGGCATGAAGAACATCTGATTTAGTGACATTATTTTTGCCGAATTTGAGGGTATATTCATTATCAGCTATTTCAAGTACCCTTCCTTGTATACAGTTTGAATTTTCATCAAGAAAAGATTCTATAAAATATCGATCTATGGGCTGTCCACGGTCAAAGCCAAAGACACAGCTAATTGGTTTCATCTTTCTAAGATTATACCAGTTAGGTTTTTTCAATATTTTGTTAATTTTTATCATTTAACTTCCTTGCATGAACTAATAGGAAATATGTTGTACTTTTGGATATTTTTAGGGGTGGTTTAACTGCTCCATTTGTTTCGTAATCAAAATGGTTGATTATGTAGCTAAAACCATTTCTATCTAGTAACGTTAATATGTTATGCAATTGTGGCTTTAAATTTGTAAAATGGTGATATTCAAAAATTATTTGGTCGACATTATGGATTACATACTCTATTTCTTGAAATACTTCCCATTCAGCCCCTTCAATGTTCATTTTTAGAAGATCTACAGGTTCTTTTAGATATGAGGATAAGCGACATGATTTTACTTTAATTTGTTTATTGTTGGGATGTGAACCAATCAAAGATCCACCATCGGAACCCTCTTCATCAAACTTGAGGGTGCCATCTATTTTTGAAACGGCTGAATTTACCAATTCAACATCTGTAACATTATTTCTTTCAACATTTCTTTTTAAAATTTGGAATATATTAGGATCAGGTTCAAAGGTAGTGATTCTTGCTTTTGGGTAGATTTTCTTGAAATACAATGTTGACATGCCTATATATCCACCACAGTCCAGTATTCTAGGTTTTTCAGTAGTAGAAGTAAACCCATAAATTTGATTGACAAAAATATCTTTGTTTTCAATATAAAGTGATAGTAAATCTGGTGCTTCTACTTTATATTTATCAATTTTACATACATAGTTTTTCTTATATCTAGATACGGATGCTAATATTCTTAATGGTGTATATCTGAGCATCAAAAAAGGATATGTAAACCGATTGATTTCATGGTAGAGTGCTTTTAATATTTGTAGCATTATAATGACCTATCCAAGAATTGTTATTTAGGAATGATTCAAATATAATACCAAGGATTTTTGTGAGACATTTTAAAATCTTCTGGGATCGCCAAAATTTACCATGAATTCCACTGGCAATTGACTGTAATCAATCAAAGACCCAGAAAATAATAAAAAGTCTCATTTTTGTTGCCAAGAGTGATTATTTGGGGAAATGAAAACTATAGACCAATTCCCTAACTGAAAATTTGAAGTTATATTTTTATCATTCCTTAGTATTAAATAAGTTTACAGAAAGATATTTATCATTCCTTAGTATTAAATAAGTTTACAGAAAGGAATAAGTCTAATATATCTGAATAACTCAGTTTTAATTCAAGCATAGCTTTTGACATATTCTCTTTATAATACATAAAAGAATTCATATAGTCTGAATTTTTATAGAACTTTTTTTCATCATTCAAAATGGAGTACAGTACCCCATAAATTGTTGGAAATATATAATAATTTAAGAAATAAATGTTTTTAATCTTGAGGTTTTCTCCAAACCTGATAATTTTATTTGAGTAAAACAATGTTCTATGTCTAGTAGATTGTGTTGTCCACAAGGATTCCTGCAAATTTATAAGATATTTTGCTTTGCCTATAACATATTTTATTTCTTGAATATCGATGTTTTCCTTTATGCATTGATTTCTAAGGTTATTTACTAAAGCTTTATACTCGTGATAGTAATTTGTTCCATGTATAGAATCGTTAGCTTTTATAGAATATGCTGCATTGTTTAAAATTAATAATAAATATCTTAGACTAACTTTATTCTTACCCATCAAATTAAAAATCATAGGGTAAAAGAAGCTGTTCCATATTAATATTTGAGGTAAATCAAAATTTCCTTTCAACTTTAGCTCATTGCCACTTAATAATTTTAATGACTCTACACTGTGAAATAAATGCAAGTATTTAGATTGTTTTTTTGTAATAACGATTGCTTTATGATAAAAACAATAATCGCTATTTGGAGCTTCTTTTATTTTAGTGTTTATTTCTGAGTAGACCTTATTATATTTGCAATTATCATTAACAATGAATAACAAGTCTATGTCTGAAATTCCTGGAAAGTTTATATTACCAAACTGGTATATTGCTTCAATTTCTTCATTCCTAGACAGCTCGTTAACTATGTAATGAAGGCATTTTTCATAATCTTTAATTGATAAATTAACCAGATCATTTTTAATTTTCATTTTTAAGCTCCAAGCAGCTATCAGCAAAATTCAATATTTTTTTTGCGAAAATGTCGTTAAATCCCGGAACTAAAGATTGATCTATATTAGGTAGGAATTTTTTAGTTATGTGTTCAATAGTATTTCTGTTCTTAAATATCGTTTGCAAATATGTAAAATATATATTCTTATCAAAATGTTGCATGTATTTCCAGTTTTGGCGAATCATTGTAGCCCACCGAATCACCTCTAGAGATTCATCATCAAACAATTCATGTGCCTTTAATATAGCTGTTTTTTTATCATAGATCTCGCCTTTTACTTGAAAAGATAGTGGCACTAACAATGATATGCCTGAAATTAAATTTTTTAAGTAATATAAATTGCATTTCCCATTTATTAATGATAAAGTATCCCGTTTAACCTCTTGTGCAATTATTTCAAGAATACTTTCGAAGTTATTGTTGTAATCATTATTTACATATAAATCAAGTGTAACATCTTTTCCAATTGCAATTGCTGTATTGAATATACTGCAAGGCATAACTGATTGATCATAGTCATATTTATCCAAAAATGTATATAGCCAATGCCCATGATGCTGAAGTGGATCTACTTTTTGATAATACAAATTCAATTTAGAAAGTAAGTGTTTTGTCTTTTTAAAATTATCAAAGGATTTGAACACACCTTCATTTAAGAATATGATATCGTCTACATCTGAAAATTCATTGTATGTATTGTCTGCGTAACTTCCATGAATTATATAATCGATATTATTAACTATTTCACTTTCATATGAATTGACAATTTTAGAGATCCCGTTGCATACTTTGTCATTTTTGCTTTTAGTGAGGGTAAATTTATGTAAAGTTGAATTATCTGAAATAGATAATTCTATATTTTCAATATATTTTTTAATTAATTTGTATATTTCATATTCTCCAAGAACTTTGTCTTGATTATTATTTTCTTCAAAAAGTATAATTTTATATTGATCTGGAATATTTGGTAATATAAATGTTTGTTTAAAGTAATTGGGATGTATGTAATAAAGCTTATTAGCAGACATGTCATTAAAATACATATTTATTATATTTGTGATAGCTAAACGAAGCTCTATACTTTGGAGTGAATTGATTTTACTTTTCATATTTCAGTCCAACTATTTTGGTTAATTTATTTATTGTTCTATTCAATTTAAAAAAAACTAGCTAACAAATTTTTTAATCGAAAACAATTATAGGTTTACCCATTTGGATTCGGTTAAGATACGAAATGCAAAGAAATTATTATCATTTACGTGAATATCTATGAATTATACCGGAAAATCGCTATGCATGGTATTCGAAATTGTGCATAAAATTCGTTAACCGATGCCAAAAGTAGGTTTACCATCAGTTACTATTTTGTTTATGACATCAAATAATTTATTAATGAGCTGATCCCAAAACTCAAAATTGGCTCTCTGAACCTTGAATCTAGAATAATCAATCGAGCTACAGATAATGAAAATGATTCTGAAATTTTTACCGATGTAGGAATAAAATAGGTTTTGGGATGAGCTCAATGATAAAAATATAACTTCATATTTACAGTTTGGGAATTGATCTATAGTTCCATTTCCTCAGATAATCATTCTTGGCAACAAAAACTTGATATTATATTTGAATCATTCCTTAAACATCAACATATACATCCAAATCATGTTTTTTTGAGAATGCATCAACAAGACCATATTTGTTTAAATTCCTTATATCAAACTCTTTAAATAAATACAATTGTTTAAAGGATAAAGAGGCAGACCACAACATATCACCTATGCCTTTGGAATCATTCGTTAGCTTACGTTTTGTTCCTTTATCATAATAATGTTTATCTTCATAATAAACAATATTATTTTCGTCAACCTCAAGCATCTTGAAATAATCATTATCTAATCCACAAATATAGATTGAGTCATATCCAAGATGGCAAGCTATTGCAAGAGCTTTATAGGAGGTCCAAGTTCTATATCCTCTTGGTTTAGAGGGATTAATATTATTTGTGAATCGGTTCTCAAAGTCGTTGAAAATATAGGAATGTTTGAACAAATTTAAATTATGGAACTGTGCAGGGATAAATACAGGGATATTCAATTCATTAAGGCGATCAATCTGTGCTTTATGGGTATTTACGACTTCTTCTGCGACTTCGATTTCACCGGGTAGGCCAAAACTAATGGGGTCACTAAGTACATAATAATCTGGAACTAGCATTTTAGCCATTTCAGAACTCATATATGAATTAATACATATCACATCAAATCCGGACTTTTGATATTTTTTAATTTTGTCTACATCAATTAGTTTAATAGAAGGTCCATTTGCAAAAACAAAACAATTTCTTCCTTTTTTTGTATTTTTTAATCCTTTGGTTCTTTTAAGATCTTCACGTTGGGGCATGATGTACAATATATAATACCCTACGCTCAAGACATTAGTTGCAAAAAATTCTTTGATGTCAGCTGACAATGTATGTGAAGAATTAGTGGCATAGTTCTGAAAAAATATTTTTATGTTTCCCATAACGCTTTGTATAATCCTCATGCAATAGTCTCACATATGTTTTTTTTAAATATTTTAATTATAGTTAATTATAGTTGCGCTGGCGCACCCGCCGTAAGCTCGGGGTATTCGACTGAAATAATCACAACCACGTTGGCCACATAAAATTCATCTGCATCATAATTCCCTTCAATTCACTATATATATTCCTATCAAACTTCAACAAGAAAAATCCATAGATCCCTCCTCCCAGTACAACTGGAACTAGTGTTAGCCATACATTGGAAAGCGGCACAAGTGCCCTATACCCGACCACAAATAACAACATCAAAAAAGATGCCTTTAAAATATTCATTAAACTCTCGGATTCCACCTTTATTGTCAGTATCTTTGACAATATCCGCAGTGCCAGAATCGCATTTAATCCCATAGTAACAAGTGTGGCAAGCGCAGCCCCTTCGATACCTATCACAGGTATAAATATTGCATTCAATGCAACGTTTGCCACAACTGCCACCACAATAACATTAAACAGATCTTGAAGGTGATCCAACGCACTCAGATATGATGTGAAAAAAAACTGGAATATGTTTACGACTTGCACAATGAACAATACCACCATTGTCATATAGCCTCGGCCAAATTCCGCACCATAGAAATAATACAGGAGTTTATCTCCCAGTAAAACCCCACCCACAAACATTGGTATGGCTAGAACAAGTGAGTATGTAAATGCACGAGATAGTGAATCTTCTATCAATCCGATCTCACCAGTCTTTCCCCAGCGACTGACCCTTGGCCACAATGCCCCCCGAAGTGCATATGTTGCAAATGATGCTAGTGCTGTGAACTGCAGTACTATACGGTACACACCCACATCTGCATTATTAAGATAATAACCTAACATAATTGTATCTGCAGTAGAATACACAACCATCCCACTTGAGATCAAAAACACCCACAATGAAAATGTGGACAGGTTTTTAATATGTTTCCACTCAAAGCGTACAAAACGAAGATCAAAAAAACGCAATTGAACTATAGAGCCGACAAACAACCCCACAACAAAACCACCAGCAAGGCCGGCAACACCAAAACCCAAAAAAACCGCAACTACCTGAACAACTATTCTCGAAATGTTATTTATAAACGTACCTGTGGAATGTATTCCAATCTTGCCACATCCTGCTATGCCGCTTGATACAGCTCCCTGTAACAGTGAAACTATAAGTGCCAATAATAACCAGATAAATATGCCCGAATCGTTGAGATCATCGAAATAACTTCTAAAAATTATAAGCACCACTAAAACCAACGTTACAAACAGCGAACGCAGAACAACAAATGCACTAAAATAAGCATCCTGTTCTTCCCCTTCACTTATACGCTTGATTGCAGCCTCACCAAATCCTCCATCTGTAATTAGAGTAATGATGCCGAGGTATGCAAGAAATATGAAGTATCCACCCAGAACGCTTGCACCCACTGTGTGGGCAAAGTAAATTGTACTTAAAAAGCCGATGAACGTGAATGCAATCTGCCAGATAAACGATACGATGCTCTGTCGCTGTATCGGCTCAATGGACATTATGCGGGAGAAAAAAGTGTTTAATTTGAACATGCTTTTATCAGTAAACTTGGTTTTCGCTTTTTTATATGAGGAATCCATTTTTCAAATTTACCACAAAGGACACAGAGATGGTAGCATTTTTCCTCTGTGTACGCCGTGCTCTCTGTGATCATCATTTTTCACACGGATTCCACTAAGTTAAAGTTTTTAACAATAGATTTAATGTATTCTCTTCAAATTGAGTGAAAAATATACCTAGTATATCAACTATTATAAAAGGTTACTCGTGTGTTCCTCGATAAATGATTTAATTTTTTCCAGGTTTAGGAGGTCATTATCAAAAGTTAGAAGATTACTCCGTGGGGTTTCTAAAGTGATATGTCTTATGGAATTGAATTCTGAACCCGAAATCATAGCAAATACCAAGAATCTAAAATCGTATTCACCTTCCCCTATGTTAAGATGTTCATCTTTGCTATGATTCAAGTGGCCATCAGAAACATGATAATAAAATGGCTTAAACTTGCCAAATTCGTTGACGAACTCCATATAATCAAGTTCAAGACTTATAGCAGCCTTAATTGCATGATTTAAATCCAAACAGAGTCCAAATCCATTATCCATTAGTTTTTCAATCTCTTCTGGCGAGTATCCTACCATTTTTTCATCATATATTCCAATTTTTGGCATATTTTCAATTAAAATTCTTTTGTCATAAATATAACTCAAAAACTCAATTGCATCATCGAGTTTTCCAAAACCTGGGTGAAGAACCAAGTATCTAGCCTTAAGTTGATCTGCCCACTCAATGCAGTTCTGAATTGTTTTAATGTTATAATCTCTTTTATCTCTGTCAGCAATGTTCACACCGTGCCTTTCCGTTGTTATGTGAATCGTATAGGGCAGGTCGTAAGAAAGAAAAGCATCGATCTCTGTACCGGGAATTGGAGTCAATTCAATGTATTGAAATACATCATTCTTGATCAGTTGCTCTGCCTGTGGGAGCATATCCTGGTTGGTGGACCAGAGTTTTAAGCCAAAGTTCATTTATACTCTTCCGGAAAATTTTTAATAATCATCTTATAAGGCCCCAATTAAGAGGAGTCCCTTTAGTAATTACCTTTGCAGCTCTTTTGCCCAAGATATCGTTCAGATATTTGGGGTGAAGTCCAAAACCGGGTCTAATAGACCTTACATTTTTGTCAGAAAACAACTCTCCCTCTTCCACATCTTCTACGATAAAAAGAGATCGAGAAAACTCATGGCTTTTCTTCATCTTGTCCGTTAATTCATAACTGACTTCTCCAAGAGCTTTTTCAACTTCTCTTACCGCTTCAACCATTGCCTTAAACTCCTTGGGTTCAAGAGAAAATGAAGCATCTGGTCCGCCTAAACTCCGGTCGAGTATAAAGTGCTTCTCGATTATTTTTGCCCCAAGAGCTACAGCTGCAATTGGCACTGATATTCCAAGGGTGTGGTCTGATAAACCAACTACTGTCTTAAAAGTGTCTTTAAGGTTTGGGATTGTGTTTAAGTTTACTTCCTCAAGAGGGGATGGATATGCGGAGGTACATTTTAATAGTGCAACCTGTTCGTTTCCAATCCGCTTGCAGGCGTTTACGGCTTCTTCAATATCCGCAAGAGTAGCGATACCTGTAGAAATAATTACTGGTTTCCCTTTTGAAGCGATGTATTCTATGAGAGGTATGTCAGTAATTTCAAAAGAAGCGACCTTGTATGCAGGGACATTCATTTTTTCCAAAAAATCAACGGCAGTTTTGTCAAAAGGAGAGGAGAAACATAATAGTCCTAGATCTTCTGCTATCTTTTTCAGCTCTGGCTGCCATTCCCAGGGAGTATAAGCTTCCTGGTAAAGTTGGTAGAACGTTTTATTGTCCCAGATAGTGTTCTGCTTGATCTGGAAATATTCATTATCAACATCTATAGTAATTGTATCGGCTGTATATGTCTGTAACTTAACTGCATCAGCACCTGCTTCTTTCATAGCTTTTATTGTCTTTACCGCAAGTTCAAAGTTCTGAAGGTGGTTGGCAGAAAGTTCTGCAATTATGAAAACTTTTGTTTTTTCCTCAACAAACACGTTTTCAATTTTAAACTCCATTATGATTACCGTCCCCGTCTACAATTCCCATAATTATTACATCGTGCCAGTTTCCAGATTTAAAAACAAAATCTCTTAATTTCCCTTCCTCGATGAAACCCTGTTTCTCGTAGAATTGTATTGCTTTTTTATTGTTATCCAAGACTTCAAGTTTTAATGTGTGAAGTGTTCCAATTTTGAAAGCAATATATTTCAAAAAAATGATGAGTTGGCTTCCCGCACCTTTAATTTCAGTATCAGGATTGGTATATATTCCAAGATAAGCATTCTTATTTTTAAAATCCAACCTATTAATATAAATAACACCTAAGTATTTTTTTTCATCTTCTACGAGCCAGTAAAAGTTGTTATTATTATTCTCCAAAGATTCTATAAATGCCTCATGTTCCTCTTGAGATATTATTTCGTCAGAATACATCCACTTTCTAACCATTTCATTGTTTCGCCAGTTCCTTACAAGTTCTTTTTCCTCTTGAGAGAGAGATATAAAATTTTTGATGTAAACTCCATTTAATTGGAAGTTATTTTTTAGATTCATCATTTTAAGACTCTCACTGTTTTGAATGCTTCAGCGTAACCAAGTCCCGTTTTCATGCCCCAATTTTTCGCAGAGAGTTTTATTCCTTCTGACGACCTTGGGTGGGGGTACTCCCTAATTTCCGACTCATAAGCTTCCATTGCTTTGATCTTATTTTCCAGGGTACTGCTTATGTCTACAAAGGTATCAGGAGAAAACTCAAGAGGATAGTTCCATTCAGTTGAAGAAAGCACTTCAAAGGAATATATTTCCTTTACAGATTCTCCAGGTAACGGACGGGAAGCCGTAATTAGAGCAGTGTAAGTAATTCGGTGATCAAGATTCAAATCTTTTTCATAATGAGTAAATACTATTTCTGGTTGAACTTCCGATTTCACCTTTTCGATAACTTTGATAATATCAAGCAGAGGCAATGAATCAAATCTGTTGTCTGGAAAATCGTATATGAAGACGTCTTCAACCCCAACAAGTTTGTTTGCTTTATGAGCCTGCTTTTTTAAGAATTCCAGTTCTTTGCTTCTTTTTTCTTGGTTTCGAGTTTCATCCCTGGAAGTAGCGCCCTCCCCCAGAATCAATGTGTAGGCATTGTATCCATTTTCTTCAATCATTTTTTTAATTGTTCCACCACAACCCAGAATTTCATCATCAGGATGGGCAGCAACCACAAGAATATTTTTATTATTCATTTTCAATCTCAAACCTTCCTGAAAGTTTGTCTCCCTTTTTATGCACATCCGAAAAAGTGAGTTTAAATTTCCCCATTTTCAGGAAAGCTTTCGGATAACCTTCCCCATCCAGCATTCGGATAAAATCGTATGTATCATCCATATTGTTGAGTTCCGCAAGACTTATGTCACTTTCCTCGGGGTTTCGGCGTTTAAAGTATACAGCGTCTCCCTGTTGATTCTGTGGAACTAGTTTTTGCTCAACAATGTTTCCAATCATTTTGAATGTGACTTTCGAAGCTTCAATAAAGATTTCTTCTGCACTTCCCAGGCCGATATATAAATCTTTTTTCAGATATATTTTCCCGGCATCAAGTCCTTTTTCCACCCTGATTGCCGAAATCTTCGTGGTGTAAATCTTTCTCAAAATTAAATTTTGAAGAGGACTTCCACCCCTGCCATAGGGCAGGTCGGTCATATGAAACACCACGCATTCAAAATTTTCAAATATCTTTTCCGGAATTATCCAGGACCAGTGAGTAAAAAAAATGTAATCCGGACTGTATTTATTTATATATTCAAAATTGAGATCCTCTTTACGGGTAAGAATTTCTACTTCATATTTTCCCCTATGTTTTTCCTTGAAACTCAAAGCCTGAAATATATTCCAGGATTTTATAGTTGCTATGACAATCCTAACTTTATTCATAGATATAGACCTGCAATTTTCAATTCTCAGCCTTCTCAAGTTGGACAATAATTTCGAATATCTCAAACAGATGGTTCATAAAATATTCATATTGAGTCTTTGGTCTTTTCAACTAAAGTTACATCCACATAATCTCCTCTGCAAAAACTATGCCTCTTCAAAGTTCCAACTTCTTTATATCCTGCTTTTATGAAAGCTTTGTAAGAACCCTTATTCATGATATACATTCCAGCTATCAGTTTATTCAGATTAAGCTCATTGAAAGCGTAGTGTGTAGCCAAATTTATAGCTTCCGTAGCATATCCTTTTCCCCACATTTTTTTATTTCCTATAAGTATACCGAGATCTCCAAATCTATGTATCTGGTTTATTCCTCCGATCTTTATGTTACCTATGTGTTCTGCACTCTCATTTTGAAAAATACCGAATAAATAATTATTCTGTCCATCATTAGTTTCTCTTACATAGGCTTTAAGTTCATCCAAAGTATAGCTTTTCCACCTACTTTCCAAAAATTGAGTGATTTCGGAATCCTGCAACCAATCAACGTAAACCGATGTAACATCATCAACGTTTAATAATTTTAGAAAAACACTGTTTCCTTTTATTATCATTATTCTCCCTCTGCTTTCAGATCCTCCTTCTCAGGTTAACCTTTTGAACCCGGCAGTTACAATGGGCCCATTTAACAAATCGTGAACACTGTTCTCTTCTATTGCTTTTTTTATTTTTCCGAAGACTTCATCCACATTTTCCATATATCTCCCTACACAATCTTCATCGTGGCAGTATGAGACATACACAGCCTTTGAGGCCAGATATCCTCTCTCTAGCATTTCCTGGGTGAATAAAGTATGAAGGGCAGGAGATTCTTCACAATCAAAACCAAAATGTGTAAGTGGGAGAATACCTTCAATATTTATTGTCAAATTATGTTCTTTAGCAATTTTATTCCATCCCTCATTGATGAGATTTCCAATACGAGACAGATGAGCTGGAACATCATTATCCTCCATTTTATGGATTGTGACTAGAGAAGCAGCCGGTCCAACCCTGTCTGTCCAGTAAGTACTGCTAATGAATGTATCCTGGGCTACGTTCATTACCTCATGCCTTCCAACGATTGCGGCCATCGGAAAACCATTGCTCATCGCTTTTCCATATACGGCAATGTCAGGCTGGACATTGTAAACAGAATGGGCCCCTCCTACATTTAAACGCCATCCTGCGGTTATTTCATCAAATATGAGCACGGCACCTATTTCATCCGCAATCTTTCTGACCCTCCCTAAAAAATCGTCTTCTGGTTCATGGTTGCGGATAGGTTCCATTACGATAACACCTACATCATTTTTTTCAATGATATCTTCCAGCTCATTTATGTGGTTGTAATTAAAAGGCAGTGCAGTACCTTTCAGACCTCTGGGCACTCCCGCAGGCTGCAAACCGGGCAACAGGTGCCCGTCAAGATTTGCATCATCGGCAAGATTTGCTGCAAGGTACCAGTCCTGCCATCCGTGGTATCCGCAAAAAGCGATTTTTTCTTTTCCGGTGTATGCACGGGCAATTCTTACGGCAATGGCCATTGCTTCTCCCCCGGTCTTTGCATACCTTACCATCTCGGCCCAGGGGTTAAGTTTCAATAACAGTTCCGCAAGTTCGACTTCCTCGGCACAGTTTAAAGTTGACATAGATCCGAGATCAACGGCTTTTTTAACCGCTTCATTAACATCGTCATCCGCATAGCCAAGAATACAGGTTCCAATCCCCATGATAGACATATCAACAAATCTGTTCCCATCGAGGTCCCAGACTTCAACCCCTTTTGCTTTTTTGTAATATGAGGGCCATTGCTCCGGTAAAAATTGATCCGGACGCTTCGAGAGCAGTTGAGTGCCGCCAGGAATGATTTCTTTTGCTTTATGCCATAAATTTATTCCATTTTGAGTGTTCATAACTTTTTCACTTTGTCCTTATTAAGTGATTTTATGTACCCTGCATTTCTTTTGATATCGGAGTTGATGCTTACCAATTCAGGATATTCATCTAGCAGTTTAAGAATATCTGTCATATAAAACATTTCAGAATCTAATTCCTTAAAAGCTCCATATATTTGTTTAATAAGTTCGAAGTCTTCTACCTGATCCAGGGTCCATCTATGAGCGGATAGATCTTTTACATTTTCCACGTTTCCAACTTTGAACAGGTCTTTATGTTTCCTTATATAGGGGGTTACATGCTCCCTTTCAGAAACCAGTGAGGCATTACTCCAAGCTTTTTCAAGAGCCTCAAATGAAAAGATTTCCACGTCAATTCCATCCGGGTAGGTAGGAGGATCGATATTGCTGATGTAATCATAATTTCCCCTGCGGTATTTTTCTATAACCAGATCTATGACTGAAGGATCATGCAGAGGACAATCTGCGGTAATTCTAATGATATTTTCTATATTGAATTTTTTAGCACACAGATAATAGCGATCCAGAACATCATCTTCCGAACCTCTAAAAACTGAAATGCCATTTTCCTTGCAAAATTTTTCAATATCATTGTCTTCATGGTTTGTGGTTGTAGCTACAACAAACCCATCAATCAATTGTGATTTAGAAACTCGATTCGCTACATGCCACAGTATAGGTTTTCCTGAGATCTCCAGCATAACTTTCCCGGGCAACCTCGTAGACCCCATTCGGGCTTGGATAACGGCAACTGTATGCAAGGCTTTACCTCCAGTTCATGGGCAGGATTATCTTTTCATCATCTTCTCTAAAAGATAGGAGTTCAGGCATGATCGGCTTAATTTTATCAGTGTGTTCCGATGATGTAAGAAGCTCTTTCAAGTTTTCTATGCTATCAACCCCTACAACAACCCTGTCCACATTATCATTGAGAACCGCAAAATTAAGGAGAAGAGATGCAAGAGAGAAATCCGTTCCTTTTGAGATCTCATTAAGCCTCTTGATTTTATCCTTCACTTTGTCAAAATCCTCCCCTAATTCTGAGGGAGCTTTAAATATCAGTCCCTGCAGGAATACCGACCTGACATAAACCTCAATTTTTTTTTCGTTAAGTATCGAAAAATAGCTTCCGAACCTCTGGTCAAAAATACTGTATGGGATCTGGATGATATCAAATAGTATTTCGTTATCCAGAAGGTAATCGAGTTCAGAGGGATAATAAAGGGAAAAACCTATCTTGCTAATTTTTCCTTCAGATTTCATTCTGACCAGAACATTCCAAATTTCGGGATTATCCATGTAATTCTGGAAACTGTGAATGTAGTAGCCATAAAGTGAGTTCAAAGCAAGCCGATTTATGGAGGTGTCGAATATGTCTCCCACATCCTCCGGCTCACACACCGGCAGTTTGGAGATAATCTTCAGTTCACGACCGGTTGTATTTATAAATTCCCCTATTACTGATTCACTCTCTCCATAGGCATACGCGGTATCCAAAATATCTATTCCGGATTCAAAAGCTGTTTCTAGGATCTTGAATACCTCATTTCGGGGAATTTTACCTCTCTTATTATTGATACCGTAATCCATTCCGAACTGAGCAGTTCCCAGTACCATTTTATTCTTCTTCATACAAAGCCCTTGATCGTTTCAATTACATATTGTAGCTGGGTAAACTCCATTTTCGGAAATATAGGAAGTGTAATTATATTTTTGAACACTTCCTCAGTTATGGGGAACTCCGTACTGCATATGTCGAAATTATTGCGGTAATAAGAGAAATTATATATCGGGATATAGTGAACATTCACGCCAACCCCATTCCCTCTCATATATTTGAAAAACTTGTCGCGGTCAACACCTTTAAGGAGAACCGTATAGAGGTGCCATCCGGAAGTCACAACGCCTTTGATGGATGGAGTTTCAATGAATTCAATATTATCCAAAAGTTCATTATAGAGATTTGCGATCTCTGTCCTCTTCTCAATGAACCCATCTAATTTTTTCAGCTGAGAAATCCCCAGAGCTGCCTGGATATCCGTCATACGATAATTCCTTCCAAGCATTTTCATATCATAGGCCCAGCTCGCATCAGGCCCATATCTCTCAGTTGCACTTTTATCAATACCATGACTATGGAGGAGACGAGCCCTTTCTTCGAGTTCGGAATTATTTGTAACAACGGCGCCTCCTTCTCCAGTGGTAATCGGCTTAACCGGGTGAAAGCTGAAAATCGTGAGGTCGGCAAAACTACCTATCTTTTTCCCGTAATAACTGGCTCCGAGAGCATGGCAAGCGTCTTCAATGAGATAAAGGTTATATTCTTCTGCGATTTCCTTAATTTCCTTGATATCACAAGGGTGCCCTGCATAGTCAACGTAACTTATAGCCCTTGTTTTAGGGGTAATTTTGCGTCGGATATCCTCAGGGTCGATATTCCGGGTATCTTTTTGTATGTCTGCAAATATCGGCTTGAGACGGTTATAGAGAAGTGCGTTGCTGGTAGCTGCGAAGGTAAAAGGTGTGGTAATTACTTCAGATCCTTCTGGAAGATCCAGTGCTCCTACAGCGATATCTAGGGCGCTTGTTCCGCTGTTTACTGCCACAGAGTGCTTGCATCCCACGTATTTACAGAGGGCGTTCTCAAACTCCCCAACCTTCGGACCTGTAGTCAGCCAATCACTACCCAGCACTTTCATAACTTCTTCTTTATCTTCTTCATCAATCCATTGAAGTCCATAGGGAATCATATGGTAACCTCATAGGGAACTGTGTCTTCCTTATCTTCTGGGTTTTTACTGAAAACCATCAAACTTGCCTCATGTTCCCAGTTATTTTTTACTGCATGAGCTACAAAAGGTGGAATGTATATCATCTCGTATTCTTTGGTATGTGTATCCAGAATTAGTTTCTCTTTTTCACCTGAAATAACATTCTTAAGATGTAGCTCGATCTTTCCGGAAGCCGGTGCGATCCATTCTTCTTTATTCTTGTGGTAGTGGTTGGCCCTGACCTTTCCAGGATTCACAGATACCAGATAAGTGTGTATACAGTTGAAAGGCTCATCATCATAATTCATTGAGACCAGTTCAGAGAGCCAACCGTCTTCTCTTGTATGTTTAACTCGTGACAATTTCTTGAAGAGCATCTGATCAGCACATTCTTTTGAGTTCTTCTTTGGTAAGCCATTTATCATTGATATCACTTGAATATCTGTACCCCTGTGGAAGAGATTTACCGTCCATATGGTTTTCTTTATCCCAGAATGCAAACTCCGGCTCAATTATGAAATAATCCGAAAATTCTTTTGCATGCCTTGCTTCATCTTCGGTGATCATAATTTCATGAAGCTTTTCACCGGGCCTTATGCCAACAATTTCTTTCTTTGCTTCAGGAGCAATCGCCTCTGCAAGATCCATCATCCTCATACTGGGTATTTTGGGGACGAAAATTTCTCCGCCTTGCATTCTTTCTATTGAATTAAGGACGAAGTTAACTCCCTGATCTAGAGTTAACCAGAAACGTGTCATTCTCTCATCTGTGATAGTCAAAACACCTTTTTTCTTTTGCTCCTGGAAAAGAGGAATAACACTACCTCGGCTACCAATAACATTCCCATATCTTACGCAGCTGAATCTTGTATTTCTTTTGCCGGTGTACGTGTTCCCCTGAATAAACATCTTTTCAGCCACCATTTTAGTTGCTCCGTAAAGGTTCACGGGGTGTACGGCCTTATCTGTACTAATTGCTATTACTTTCTCTACCGAGTTATCGATAGCAGCGTCAATTATGTTTATGGCGCCGTCAATATTTGTTCTTACAGCTTCAATAGGGTTATACTCACAGGCAGGGACTTGCTTCAAGGCAGCGGCGTGAACTACAATATCTACCCCGTTCATTGCGCGGTAGAGTCTGTCACGATCCCTTACATCGCCTATCAAAAATCTAATATTTTTATCCTTGAACTTTTGATCCATCAGATATTGATTATATTCTCCTCTTGAATAGATTCGAATACTTTTTGGTTTATGTTTAAGGATCATTTCTGTAAATTTATTTCCAAATGATCCAGTTCCTCCAGTCAACAGAATTGTTTTATTTTCAAATAATGACCTTTTTTCATTTTCATCCATATTTTTCACAATCCTAAATAGTGTAATTAGCTAATTTGGATTTCATTCATCTAAATCTTCTCAAGCCAAGCTGTCTCAAAACTCGGTTTAGTTTTACAATTAAGATAAATTAAATTATAACTCGGAATTTACTTAAAAGTAAATTTTCAAATAATATTCATAAATAATATCAGATTGTCTACCTTTCCAACGCTTTCGTTAAATTTTCACACAAAGTACTCCAAATTATGAAATACTTAGGAATGATTCAAATATAACATAAAGGATTTTTGTTGCTAAGAATGATTATTTGGGGAAATGGAACTATAGAGCAATTCCCAAACTGAAAAATTGAAGTTATATTTTGATCATTCCTTAATACAATTCTTAACGTTTTTTAGCAATTACCCACATATGTGAAGATAAACCATTATTTGCTAGAAAATCCTGAAAACTTTCACCGACATTTCCCCATTTTTCGATAAGAATCTGTTTCAAGAATGGGTGGTTTGATACTTCAAAATCGCCACTAAGAATTTTATTCCTTACTAATTCTGCATCAAGCTTGCCTGGTGTTATGATTTCTAGGACTTCAAATCCCGTATTTTCAAGAAGACGAGTTATAGAATCTGGATGAAAATAGTTGACGTGGTTTGGCCCTCCAATGTTTTCAGACAGTTTGCTTAGTACCTGCAAATCAAATCCTCTAATGTTAGGTGTTGTGAATATGAAAAGTCCTTTTGGACGGAGGATTCTTCTGCACGTTAGAAGGAAATCTTTGGGCCAGAATAGATGTTCAATGAGTTCAAAATTTGTAACCACGTCTGCTTTTTCTAGTTCGTCATCTCTAATTTCTTCAATTGATTTTGCTATGACGTTTAAATCTTTTTGGAGACATGATTTAGCGAGATCTGTAGATGGCTCGATGACTATTACCTCATTGAACATATTTAATTTTTTAATCTCTTGGCCGAAAGTGCCGAATCCTGCGCCAACATCAATAAGAACTTTAGTTCTGATTTCATATTTCCTGCATAATTCTACAATTTTTTTTGCCCGCGGGGCGAAAATTTGATTTCTTCTATGTTCTTCAGATTGGGGAAATATATAATCATTCCAATGTTTTATACTGTTAGAGCATTTGTAAAAATTTACCAACATTTCTAAAGTGGGTCTTGGATTAATAAATACGGTACCACATTCTACACAAGAAACAAATGTAAATCCGTTTTTGTCAAAAATAAATTTATTTTTAGTACATTCGCACGCAGGGCATGGAATTTGTACAAAATCTTTTCTTTGGGTTAATAGTTCATGAACGTCTTTTATGTGTAATTCATGATTATCACGCATTAATACCTCTGGCCTAATGTTTTCTTCTTTCATATCACAAATCTCCCATTTTTCACACGGAGCATGTCCTAAAACTATTTCATTGGTCATCAGTTAAGGAATTTTCATGCCTTTATGTATCGATTTTGGAACCGAAATTAGTTCATAATTTTGGACTCCAAACCTAAAATCAATACCTTGTTCCACCCCTCTAAGAAGTCTAAATTATAGAGAACTGTTTAGAAGATGGGGGCAATTTATCATGATTCCTCACTTAGAGCCTATCCGAAAAGTGGTTACCTGCTATAACTTTTACAATATCAATATGCAAAACCGGAACGGATACTCTGATATTATAGACCTACTGTGACTTTTCAATATACAGTACTGACTTTTCGGATAGGCTCTTAACAGAAGACACATGCTCACCAATCTGTTTAATCTGCCATTGTAAAGGCATAACTAAGAGGCCATCGCACCGTGACTTAAAAGGACATAATGCAAAACTTCCTCCATTTGCCTCAACAATTTCAAAATAAATATTACGCTGTAAATCAAATGCTCTAACTCTAAGTGTCGACAATCCTATTACCAATTCAAAATAACAAATCTGGGTGAGTATAGTTCTCAGAAATTTCCTTTTCCATAGGTTTTAATTTGATACTGCCTTCATTTCCCAGCAACTCTTTGAAATAGTTAATTGTCTTTTTTAAACCTTCTTCTAATTTTTCATCTGGCCTCCAGTCAAGTTCTTTGATTGCCAGATCAATATTCGGTTTGCGTTTTAGTGGATCATCTTCCGGCAAAGGTTTATAGATAAGTTTACTATTTGAATCAGTTAGCTCAATTACTTTCTGTGCAAGTTCTAAAATTGTGAATTCCTCAGGGTTTCCAATATTTACCGGCCCCGTTAAACCTTCACGAGAGTTCATCATACGGATTATGCCTTCAATTAAGTCGTCAACATAGCAAAAACTTCGGGTCTGTGTACCTTCTCCGTAAATGGTTATGTTTTCGTCCTTAAGTGCCTGCACAATGAAATTACTCACCACTCTCCCATCGTTTGGGTGCATCCTGGGGCCATAGGTATTAAAAATTCGCACCACTTTTATATTCAAGTCATATTGGCGTCTGTAATCGAAAAAAAGTGTTTCAGCGCATCTTTTCCCTTCGTCATAGCATGCCCGTGGGCCAATGGAATTTACGTTACCTCGATATTCTTCTGACTGGGGATGGACCTGTGGGTCACCATAAACTTCTGAAGTTGAAGCCTGCAAAATCTTTGCATTCAATCTCTTTGCAAGATCCAGCATATTGATTGCGCCCATTACTGAGGTTTTTGTTGTTTGAACCGGATCAAACTGATAATGGACAGGACTAGCTGGACAGGCGAGATTATAAATTTCATCTACTTCCACGGAAAGTGGGAAATTAATGTCATGGCGAATAACCTCAAAATAAGGATTGTTCATGAGGTGAACAATATTTCTTTTTTTGCCAGTGAAGAAATTATCTACACATATAACTTCATGCCCTTCACTTAATAGGCGTTCACATAGATGTGAACCTAAAAATCCAGCTCCTCCTGTGACTAAAATTTGTTTCCTCATATAAAATTCCTTCTTATTGCTTTATAATTTCGACTGAATATACCACTCATAAGTTCGTTCAATCCCTTTCTTCAAAGAAATCCTGGCTTTCCACCCAAGGCCATTCAGTTTTGTAACGTCCATCAGTTTTCGAGGAGTGCCATCGGGTTTTGAAGTCTCATACTTAATCTTCCCTTCAAACCCTACAACCTCTTTTATCAGTTCCACGAGTTCATTGATTGTAACATCCTCTCCAACCCCGATATTCACAAACTCGCCTATTTCAGAAAAATCATAATTTTCCATCAAATACACACATGCATCCGCCATATCGTCCACATGCATGAACTCTCTAAGTGGCTTTCCTGTACCCCAAACAACCACTTCTGGTTTGTTATTCACCTTGGCTTCATGGAATTTCCTGATCAGAGCAGGCATCACATGTGAAGTTTCCAGATCAAAATTATCATTTGGTCCGTAGAGGTTGGTCGGCATTACCGAGATGAAGTTGGCACCATACTGCTGGTTGTAGTGTTTGCAGAGCCTGATTCCTGCTATCTTGGCTATTGCATAGGCTTCGTTGGTTTCTTCGAGGGTTCCGGTTAATAGATATTCTTCTTTGAGAGGCTGTGGAGCTAACTTTGGATAGATACAGGAAGAACCAAGGAAAAGTAGCTTTTTTACTCCGTACTTATAGGAGGCATGGATGATGTTTGATTCGATCATCAAATTCTCATAGATGAATTGAGCTGGGTAGGTGCTGTTGGCAAGGATTCCGCCCACTTTTGCTGCGGCTAAGAAGACGTATTCGGGTTTTTCCTGTTCGAAGAATTCGTTTACTGCCTGCTGGTTGGTGAGGTCGAGTTCTTTGTGGGTGCGGAAGAGCAGGTTGGTGTAACCTTTTGATTCAAGTTTTCTTTTCAGGGCTGAACCTACAAGGCCGCGGTGGCCGGCTACATATATTTTTGATCCTTTTTCCATCTGATCGCCTTTGGGGGTTAAAGGAGAAATTTTAGGAGAGGGGTTTGCTGTCTGTCCCAGCAACTTTTATAAGCTCTTCAAATTTAACGGGTTTTCAGCTATGTTTTCTTTAAGTTCCTGACAGGCTGATAGTTTTTCAGAGGGGTAATTTTTCAGGACTTCTTCCTCATCGGATTTTATCATTATTTTTACCAGTTCTCCCATTTTGACTTTTGATTGCCAGCCAAGTTTTTCTCTGGCTTTTGAGGGGTCTCCGATGAGGAGTTCTACTTCAGTTGGCCTGTAATATCCAGGATCTATTTCAACTATGATTTTGCCTGTACTGGCATCGATTCCTACTTCTTCTATCCCTTCTCCCTGCCAGATGACCTCTATTCCTAACTCTTTGAATGTAAGTTCCGTAAATTCCCTCACCGAGTGGGTTTCGCCTGTTGCTATAACGTAATCGTCGGGGGTTTCCTGCTGGAGCATGAGCCACATGGCTTCTACATAGTCTTTTGCAAAGCCCCAGTCCCTTTTTGCATCAAGGTTTCCAAGGTAAAGCCTTTCCTGCATGCCGTATTTTATCTTTGCAGCAGCCATCGTGATTTTTCTTGTGACGAAAGTTTCGCCGCGGACCGGGGATTCGTGGTTGAAGAGGATACCATTACATGCGAAAATTCCGTAGGCTTCCCGGTAGTTGATTGTGATCCAGTAGGCGTACAGCTTGGCTGCCGCATAGGGGCTTCTTGGGTAAAATGGAGTTGTTTCTTTCTGGGGGATTTCCTGGACTTTTCCGTAAAGTTCGCTGGTTGAAGCCTGGTAGAATTTTGTTTTATTTTCAAGGCCGAGGATGCGGATTGCTTCAAGGAGCCTGAGGGTTCCAAGGCCGTCGGAATTTGCGGTATATTCCGGGGTCTCAAAAGAAACCTGGACGTGGCTCTGGGCGGCAAGGTTATAGATCTCGTCAGGCTTGACTTCCTGAATAATACGGATAAGGTTGGTTGAATCGGTCAGGTCGCCGTAGTGCATGAAAAAATTCACATTTCTCTCATGAGGGTCTTTGTAAAGATGATCTATTCTTGCAGTGTTGAAAGAAGAGGATCTCCGCTTAATTCCATGCACAATATATCCTTTATTCAAAAGAAACTCAGCCAGGTATGCACCGTCCTGACCTGTAATCCCGGTGATTAAGGCGACTTTTTCCATATTATTACCCTGGTTTACTTAGTAACAATTAGTAGGGGGATCAAAGCTTTATAAATATTTTGCTAAACTACTGTCTGGATATCTGTCGGGACATTCATCTTCTCCCATATCCGTCAAACCTTCCATATCCCTTCTTCCATAAGCTCTCCGAACTGCACCTCTATAATCTTCATGGGACACATATCCCGGCTGAAAGGCCAGGTCCCTGCCCCTGAACCACCTGCAAGAATTATTGAATTGAAGCCTGTCATCTCCTGTATGTATATATTTAGAAACGTATTCAATAGAAGTGTATAAAGACTTCTGGAATAAAGGGTTTATATACATGTCAGAAAATATTTTTGTAGCAGGTCAATATATGTGGGAAGTTATTAAATAAGTTTTGCCTGAACTCCCGGACGAGTGTTAACTGAGTTGTTTTACCTGAGTTATTAAGATCGTGAAAAATGAGGGTTCTTGACTACGATAATTCAAATCATGCCAAAAAATTAATTCAGTTGGGGCATTTTATCTGGAATATACTTATCAAGTTGGTGACAAATTGGTGACAAGTTGAAGACAAGTTGATGACAAGTTGAAGCTTCGTAAAATCAATATTTTTTTTACTAAGATCTCGAAGAGTCATGCTTATTTTGACCATTTCATTCGGGGAAGCGTTTCCGGTTATTTTTGCCCCCTTTACTTATTCGAAAATATTGACATAATCTAATCCGCCTGGGCACATTATCTACGAAATGCACATAATACATTTGTATATATACGGCTCCATTTATGGGTGATACCCAAGCCGCATGGACGAGGTTCATCGCATAGAACTTGCCGGTGTCATTTTTACATAGGAAAAAAGCATAGCGGACAGCAGATTCTTCCGGGGGTGGATTGCTTCAAGGAATGAAGTAGCTTCTTCTTCTGACCGGACTGTGAAGAAAGTTCATCTAAAACCCAAAAAACTTTGGAATTGGGATAAATGGCATGTCTCCCCATAACATTTCAAGCTTATTTATATTCATTTAATATGTTTATATAATACTTGAACAATTACCTTTCATTTCTTTATGCGGCAACCAGGCAGTAAGGAACCATTAATGCGCCAGCGGGATGTGAGGTTGAACCGGACTGGAAAAAAGTAATCAGGGGAATGGAGCCGGAAGTCTTTAATGTTTTAACATCAGGTAGTTCGCTGCAGCATGAGATCTCTGTGCAAATATTAAAAATGACTAATATAAATAAGAAAGAATAATATAGGTACTGTTCCAAATTTAATTCTTATATTGAAAAATGTAGAAAATTGAAAGGAAATCCCATGAAAATTCTTGTGATACCTACTACTGATTGGATCAGGCACCCTTTTCCGAATCGACTTAACTTCATATTTGATATTCTTGCAGAAAAACATGAAGTGTATGTACTGCATTTCAACCTGGAGAATTTCAGAAATAACAGACCAAGAAAAACAGCTTGCAAACTTGTAGATACAAAATTTATAGATGTGGGAGATCCTTCTTTATATTACTTATTAAACTGGCCAGAGCATTTATTGGAAATGAGAAAAGTAATAAAAAAAGAAGGCATAGATGTTGTTCTCTCTGCAAACATCCTTCCATCATTTATAATTAATTTTTTAAATGTGCCTGTTGTTTTTGACTATCTGGACCACTTAGAGGAATCTGCTTCAATATATTACCCAGACTCATTTTTTGGAAAAATTGTTAAGAATGGGGTAAGGCAAATTACAAGGTATAATTTAAGACATGCAACTTCCGTTATAACCGTAACCCGGGAACTCAAAAATTTTCTGGAAGGTATAAGGGTCAAAAATATAGAAGTAATTCCTAATGGAGTAAATTGTAACCTTTTAAGACCTCTCCCAAAAGAGGAGGCAAAAAAGGAATTGGGCTTAAAAGGTGCTGTCATAGGATATGTAGGGTCACTTGAGCACTGGGTAGATCTTGAAATGGTTGTAGAATCACTCCCTGATCTGGAAGTAAGCCTTCTGGTTGTGGGTCCGGGGCTGTTTACAGATTACGGTGATAAGATCAAAGAGCTGGCAAACAAGCTGGGAGTTTCGGAAAAAATCACATTTACAGGAGCAGTGCCCTACGAGGATTTAGGCCCTTATATTTCAGCTATGGATATAGGGCTCAATACACTGAAAAAAATGGATAAAAACGAATACGCAGCTGGAGGAAAGGTGTTTAATTACCTGGCTTGCGGAAGACCCGTGTTATCCAGCAGGACAATTTCCCTTGTAAGAATGCTCGGAGATGACTTATATTACTACGATGATAAAGATGGATTCATCCGTGAGGTAAAAAGGATTCTGGAGACTCCGACTAATGAGGATAGATATAGAGAAATTGCAAAGACTTTTGACTGGGAAGTCCTTGCCAGAAAATATGAAGAGGTCTTGAGGAAATCCATATGAGAATTTTATTGCTTGCTAACCAGCCCGAACATACCATAAGGCTCAAGATGTTCCAGAGTACCCTTGAAGAACTGGGATATGACACGCTCATCCCCAAATTTAATACCAGAAACTGGATACAGATCTCAGGCCTTGCCAAACAATTCATAAAAAAAGAAAAACCAGATGTAATTCACATTTTTAATGTGCCGGATATAATATATCACGATTTGTCTAAATTAAAAGGAACTTACTACAAAAAGATGATCTATGACTACAGGTCTCCCTGGGGTATTGAACTTGAAATGAATTTAGGGGCTCCCAGCAGGGTGATGGCTGAATATTTTGAAAAAAAAATGGCAACAAGTGCGGACCTTATAACCACGGTAAACGGGCCTCTGGGAGAAAAAGTAAAAACATATACCGAAAACGAAAAACAAGAGGTATATGAGGTCCCGAATTACCCCAAAAATAGTTTTTTGACGGGAGAGGATCTGGCAGAAGATGGAGCCATAACATTTCTGGGGAGGGTTTGCGAGCAGGAAGGGATAGGAAATTTCCTGAATCTGGCAAAAAAGTATCCTGATGAAAAATTCAGGATCGTGGGAGACGGCCCCTTTTCAAAGTGGCATTTGGCAAAAAAATCCCCTAATGTAGAATTTCTGGGATGGCAACCTCATGAGAAGGTAGCAGGGATAGTCAAAAAAGCCAGAATATGTATGATACCCAGAAAAGAAAATAATTTGACCCCTTATTCGACGGATAAAAGCATCTGGAAACTAAACGAATACCTGAACCTTGGGAAACTGGTAATAGCCTCGGGGATCACGAAGGAAGAGGACAGAAAAAACCTGCTGATTGTAAAAAGTTCTGAACTCGAAAATGCTGTCCGAGAGTATCTTGACAAAAAACCAGAGAAATTGAACTCTGAAGATTATCGTTTCTGGGAGTCAAACACCAGGAAAATAAAAGAAGTTTATGAAAAAATCCAGTCAACTACCCACCAATAAATTGGCAGGCATGTAATAGTGCTTCGGTTGACCAGCTTAAGTATTAATTTACTACGTTGGATTTGTCATAACACCTACAGGTGCTTCCTCAGCTTGTAGCTCTGTTGTATAATATTAAAAGTTCTGTCGGGTAGGAACGGTGTATTATGCTTAACAAGCATTTCCAACATTAGCGAGAGGAGACACGAAAGTGCGTTACCGGAAGCAGGATTCATCTTACTTCTGAGATAGGAGAAATTCAATTATGATCTTTGTATTAAACAAAAACAAACAACCGTTAAGCCCCTGTCATTCAGCAGTTGCCAGAAAATTGCTGAAAACAGGAAAAGCGGTTATTCATAAAAAATATCCATTCACAATTCGACTAAAAGAGTTGAAAACCTCTATAAATAAAGTTGAATTCCGATTAAAAATAGACTATGGAAGCCGACATACAGGTTTAGCTATCTTAAATGGTTCTAAAGTAATTGGGCTTGCTCACATCCATCACAAAACCAGTATTAAAAGCAATATGGATAACCGCAGAGCAATGCGGAGAACTCGACGAAATAGAACAACCAGGTATAGAAAACCCAGATTCAACAACAGAAAACGAAAAGAACATTGGCTTCCCCCATCCCTGCAAAGCAGGGTAGACAACATCCAAAATTGGGTTAATAGACTGCAAAAACTGTGTCCTTTGACTCATATTTCATATGAAAATGTTAAGTTTGACACTCAGATAATGCAAAATCCTGAAATTTCAGGTATTGAATATCAGCAAGGAGAACTTCAGGGGTATGAAGTCCGAGAGTATCTCCTTGAAAAATGGAATAGAAAATGTGCATATTGCGGAGCAGAAAATGTTCCGCTTGAAATAGAGCATATCATACCAAAAGCGAGACATGGAACGAGCAGAGTTTCCAATTTGACATTAGCTTGCAGAACCTGCAATGAAGCAAAAGGGACTAAGACAGCAGAAGAATTTGGGTATCCTGAGATTCAAAAACAAGCAAGGAAAACACTAAAAGACGCTGCACTTGTCACAGCTACAAGATGGAAAGTATATAATGTTCTTTCCAAACCTGCACTCAATATCGAGTGTGGCACAGGTGCAAGGACGAAGATGAATAGAATACGGTTGAATCTACCCAAAGATCATCATTTTGATGCAATTTGTGTTGGTGCTTCAACACCAAATAAAATAATATTCAAAACAAACCAGGTTCTACACATAAAAGCAAAAGGTAGAGGATCACATTGCAGAACCAATCTTGATAAGTACGGATTTCCGAGAGGGTATCTGAGTAGACAAAAGAGTTTCTTTGGATTCCAGACAGGAGATATTGTTAAAGCAGTTGTGCCGAAAGGAAAATACAAAGGAATTCATTTTGGTGCTGTAGCTTGTAGAAAAACAGGTTATTTTGATATTAAAAATAAAGAAGGTGTTAGAATAGTGCAGGGAATCAATCATAAATATTGCAATATTTTGAGTAGAGCAGATGGATACGAATATGCCACAGAGCATTTGGAAGTTGACGGAATTCCTCCTATGACTAAAGTCATAGGCGTCCTTCCTTAATTTATCGTGAAGATTGGAAATTTAAATAAAAATTAGAGATTATATACTTCGCTGGCAATGGTAATTAAAGTCAACTACCCACTAAATCTAAAGATTTAATGGGTTTCCTGTTGAGGTTTTATGAAGATTGTATCAGTAGTCGGTGCCCGCCCTCAATTTATAAAATGTGCTCCTGTGTCCCGTACCATCCGAAAGCACCATGAAGAAATACTTGTCCACACAGGCCAGCATTATGACCCTGAAATGTCCGAGGTCTTTTTTGAAGAACTCGATATCCCAAAGCCGGACTACAACCTTGGTATAGGCTCGGGTACCCAGGGGGAACAAACCGGCAAGATGATTCTAGAAATAGAAAAAGTACTTTTGAAAGAGAAACCAGACATCATGCTTGTCTATGGAGATACAAATTCTACACTTGCAGGCGCACTTGCTGCTACCAAGCTGCACATCAGGGTGGCACATGTGGAAGCTGGACTGAGGTCTTTTGATCGGGCCATGCCTGAAGAGATTAACAGAGTCATAACCGATCACATATCGAATATACTATTCTGCCCGACTGATACTGCAGTGATGAACCTGAAAAATGAAGGCATTACTGAAGGTGTATACAATGTTGGGGATGTAATGGTGGATGCCCTTAAGTATAACCAGAAAATTGCAGAAGAAAAATCAACGATTTTACAGGATCTTAATCTCAATCCAAAAGAGTTCCTTTTAGCAACCGTACACCGTGCCTCCAATACGGACAATATAAAAAACCTCTCATCAATTGTCGAAGCCTTTTCTGATGTAGAAACGACAATAGTGTTTCCAATGCATCCAAGGACCAGAAAATACCTGAAAGAATACAATTTGTGGGAAAAAATCCTTAAGAACACAAAAGTAATCCCCCCTGTTGGCTATCTTGACATGTTAAAACTCGAGTCAAATGCCAGAAAAATACTCACCGATTCCGGAGGGGTACAGAAAGAAGCCTATATGCTGGGAGTGCCCTGCATAACCTTAAGGGATAATACGGAATGGGTAGAAACAGTTGAAGAAGGCTGGAATATACTTACAGGAGCAGATTACGAGAAAATCAAACATGCTATTGAAAATTTTGAGGGCACCAAGAGAAGAAATGAAGTATTTGGGGACGGGAACGCAAGTGGTAAAATCTCTCAAAAAATGAACTCTGGGAAAACATGAAGATACTGCACATAAGGAATATTGCAAATGTAGCATATAATCTGTCTCTTCAACAAAAAAAAATGGGCCATGAGGTACGTTTATTTGAGATAACTGAAAATTATACCAGCGAAAATACCGATATCTCTCTAAATCTCCCGTTAAAATATTCAAAAAAAGATATTCCTCGCCGTTTCCAGATCATATCGAAAAACCTTGTAGAAATCACATTGAAAGAGAAATTTGATATATTTCATCTTCACGATGCAGGAATATTTCCCCAGGATATAGACATACCGCTTTTTTTTAAACGTTTCGGCAAAGTTGTTGTCCACTGGCACGGCAGTAAATTAAGAAATAATGGCAGAACTTTTGGATCAAAATTCGCAGATGTTGAAATAGTTTCGACCCCGGATTTACTTGACTATTCACCGGATGCTATATGGATTCCAAACTGTATCCCCTGGCACGGGTTAAGTAAAGTCAATCGAAATGATGATAAAATCATAATCGGGCATGCTCCAACAAACAGATTCTACAAAGGTACAGAATATTTTCTGGAAGCCATGGCCCAGCTCAAAAAGGAATATCCAAATGTTGACTGCTTATTGATTGAAAATAAACCCCATAAGGAAGTAATGCAATTGCTTCAGACCTGTGATATAGTTGTTGATTCTGTTGGTTTTTATGATAAAAGACAGGTCGGATGGTATGGTGTTCTCACCAATGAAGCCCAACAGATGGGAATTCCATGCTGTACATGGATTAAGCCTGGATTAGAACCTTATCTGGAAGAGCCCAGTGGAATAGTAAATGTTACAAAAGACAATCTAAAGCAAAGATTGGAAGAATTAATACGTGATGAAAATTTAAGGGAAAATCTTGGAAGAAGCGGAAGAAAATACGTAGAGAAAGTTCATAATAACAAGGTGTTATATCAGAAATTTCTCACATTATATAAAGGAACAATCTTAAAATAAATGACTCTTTTGTGCCCTCTGCTGAATGCAGGACATATTAAAGAGAATTTAAAGAGAATTTAAAGAGAATTTAAAGAGAATTTGATGATAACAGTTAATAGGTTAAATCTTGACAAACCTGCAAAGCTCTTGATTCCCAGGTATGTAAAGGCAAGATTTCAATGATTTTGTTCCTTTTTTCTTCTAACTCTTTGCGATCATTTAGAAGTTTGTTCAGCAATATGAGAAGACTTTTTTCGTCATAGGGAATTGCCCATCCAATTCCATTTATTTCTACAAAATCTCCTGCTGCAGTTCCCTTTGTTACAATTAGAGGTTTACAATGAGAAATATATTCAAAAAGTTTTATTGGCATTGCAAAATCCCGATACTCCACATTTTCAAAAAACATGCTTGCTACATCAGCCTTTTCGTAGAGGGAAAACAAATCATCCCCACTTAGATGTACGATGTTAATGTTGGGTTTTAATAGATTTTCATAATCATTAAGACTATTCTGCCATTCATTTTCCCTGCAACAAATAGTTAAAGATATTATGGGAATTTCCCCAATAACCTTTACTAACTTACGGAGATCGTAAAGGTTGCCTATCCCCCCAACGTACAGAACATTAAAAATAAAAGTATTTTTATTATTATTTTTATTATTATTAGTATTATTATTAGTAGTAGTAACAGGTCTGCTCGAAGGATACATAAAGGCACCCGGCGGAAGAGGCTTAATCACAGGAAAGTGAAAAGCCAGGTATTTAGCCATTTTATCAGAAGGTAAATACAATACATCAAGATATTTTTGATAAACAACTAAATCGAGTCGATACATTATATTGAGAACCAATTTTTTTGCAAAGGGTCTATCTAAAAGTTCTGGAAATCTCCAATAGATATCCCTGTAAAACAGACCTATTGGGATATTGTTCTTTTTACAAAAAACAAAAAATCTGAAATCCAGAAATGGATATTTCACGGCGTCTTTTACACCATAAGCTAGCGATGTGGGATAGCTGGAACTTTCCGAATAAACAAAATCATATTTTTTACCTTTTTTAACATTTTGTTTAATCAGATTTATCTGTCTGAGTCGCTCAGCTCCGGACCCCATAATCACGTCAACTTTGCAACCTAGCGACTTAAATGCTTCCAACATCCTCAAGGGACGAATTTGACTTCCAGAAGGGGCTGAGGTAATTAATTTCCAGGGGATATGGAAAATAACATTTAAATTTTTGAGATTTATATCGCCTTTATTATCCATATGATTCCTTAATAATTCAGGTCCTAGCTTAAAACAATAAGGTTCTAGCTTAAAACAATAATACGCATATATGAAAAAAGTTGTGGTATATAAGAATTACAAAAATGAATACAGTTGACGGCTGTATCCCACTATTGATATAAAGGGGATCAACCTTCAACGCTCCAAATCAGTTATATATATTGAACCTGCAAGTAAACAGAAATCCTTCGACTATTAAAAAGAATGGTGTGGTTAAGTGTCCGAACTTAAAAAATTCATCTCTGATATAGGAGTGACATTTTTTGCTTCTGCCGTATCTATGCTTTTAGGATTTCCACTATCAATCCTTATTGGCAGGTATCTGGGGGCTGGAGATCTTGGACTTTATAGAATGGTAAACACCATTTTCGGGATATTAATCTTATTTGGTACGGTTGGACTGCCTGCAGCTGCAATCAAATACGTAGCTGAATTTTCTGGAAACCGCCGAAAACAAGAGGAATTCATCTCTTCGAGTATTATAAATAGTTTGGTTCTAGGTATTCTGGCTCTTAGCTTAATGTATTTGAGTGCTGGCTTTTTAGCAGACTTTTTCAATATGCCAGGATTGGATGATTTACTAAAAATCCTGGCCTTTTCGTTACCTTTTGCGATCCTGAACAGTGTACTTTTCGGACTCCTCACAGGCTTTAGGGAGATGAAAAAGCAAGCTGCAGTAACTATTGCAAACGGGATTTTTCTGCTACTTGGTACATTCCTACTCTTTTTTAGATATGAAGTGAAAGGCACAGTTGCTGCCATAGTAATTTCTTCCTTTATTACAACAATAACCCTGTTATATGTACATAAATGGGGTAAACTTAGTCCAGCTAACTATCTAGCTACAAGCCGAGAGCTGTTTTCATTTGGGTCCAAAACATTTATTTCAAATGCGATCAACATTGTAAATTATCAGGCTGACGTGCTCATGATAGGTTATTTCCTATCAGCAACAGATGTTGGGGTTTATAGTGTGGCTGTAATCCTGGGAAAGATCCTCTGGATGCTTCCCGATACTATCCAGAAAATTACCTATCCGATGATTTCGGAATACTACGCAAAAGGAAAAAAGAAAGAAATTGAAATGCTTGTAGACAAGTGCATGAAATACAGCTATCTTTTTTTGATATTCTCCAGTACATTCCTTGTATTTTTTGGGAAGGAAATTTTGACCTTAATCTATGGAAACGAATTTGGAAAAGCGTATTTCCCCCTGATTATATTACTGATTGGAATCTTATTTTACGGGACGACAAAATCCATAGGCTCCATTTTTGCAGGTATCGGTAAGGTTCAGTTAGTGTACAGAATCCCCCTTGTCTCAGCAATCATAAATATTATCTTAAACGCTCTCTTAATTCCAGTTTATGGCATTGCAGGCGCTGCTTTTGCCACAAGTTTTTCTCTGATCATTAGCATGGGACTGATGATTCACTATATGAAAATGCTACTGGGAATAAGCTTTGATACCCAATGGTACTTTGGAATCTTTGGAATCTCAAGCTTATTGAGTATAATATATCTGATGAGTTCCTCTAATCTTCTTTTGGGGCTTATTTCGATGATACTGCAAGCAGTAATATTTTTCAAATATTATATCCATTCGGAAGACAAACAAAAAATAGTTTTATTTTGCAAGCAAACATTATAAAAAAATCTCACATTATTTCATTCACTCGCCGCGCAAGGCTTGAGCCCACCGGCGTACAGTAGATAAAAACAAACTCTATGACCAGTGCTGGGAGCTCTAATACCAAAATATCAACCATGTAGCAGGGGACGACCAGAAAATGAGTTCACATAAATATTTTCACGGAATTTTAAAAAGAAGGTTATTGATGCGGTTTTGTCCTGACCGAATTGTCACTTATTTTTAAAACATGAGACACGATCTGTATACGTTTAGAATTTTGAAACTTAGATCATAGCTTTTTTAAATCCTGGACAAAAATTTCAAAATTTTTATTAGAATTATATTTATTTTCCCAGTTATCTCTACTATTTATCCTTTTAACCATGGCTTCAGCTTCATTTTCCATCATGCTGCATATCGCTTCAGCAATCTCTCTCGGGAACGGGTTTTCACTTAACAATACCCCAACCTCATTGGATACTATTTCAGGTGTACCCCCAACTGCCGTAGCAATAACTGGAATTCCACAACTTTGGGCTTCCATTATTGAAACGGGAATCCCTTCGGAAGCACTTACATTGACAAAAACATCCACACAATTATTTTGATAATATGCGATTACTTCTTTATTAGGCAAGTGGCCTATAAATTTAGGAATTACGTTTTTGGGCAAAAGAGAATCTGCAAGATTTTGTAAATCCTTTTGAAGAATTCCATATCCTATATGTGTCCATTCAAATGTTCGGGAACTTTTGATTTTACCAAGCTCTGCAAGAGCCTGAATCAACAGGTCTACTCTCTTTACAGGAACAAGGTAGGAGCAAGATACAATTCTAAAAATACCATCAGAGGATGCCTCTGTTAGGAAACCCAGGTCATTCACCCCTAACCTGTAGACTTTACAGATATCTTCAAACATTGGATATTTATCTAAAACATATTTTCTCCCGTGGTCCGAGATTAAATAAAGCCTGTTCAAATACTGAAATACCTCTGGGCGATGAGGAATGTAAGGTGGGACGTGTCTTTCACTATAAAGATCAAGACCATGAGCTCTTGAGACGATTTTGAGAGATGGAATCTTCTTTTTTACCATCGAAACTCCAGAAGTTGGCAGAGACAGCCAATAAGTATAAAAGACTGTAGTTGAAAAGTCGAAGTTATGGGTTTCAATGTACTTTTGAAGCCACCTTTTTATAATTACAGCGTTGCCGAAAAAAATAACAGAACTTTTGAACAAAGAGATCTGGAAAAGAATTTCTGGCTTGCTAAGAATTTCTCTGTAAAAGTCGGTTGAAATAAAAGCATTTAATGCCAGTGAAATTTTATTTCGCACGCCCTTCAGAGGCAATTGTTCATTTAATAATGAATCTTCAATTTCAATGTTCTCTGGAAGCTTCCTATTTACTCTTTCAAGTAAACTTGGAAGGGACTGTGGAATCAATATGACTTTATCGAATGATCTACTCAGAAAGAGGATTTCAGAATCTAAAAAAGATTCCGCCACATCTCCATATGGATAGGAGGAAGTAAATAATAACAAAAGATTATTCTCTTTTTGATCCTTCTCTTTTTGATCCTTCTCTTTTTGATTCACAGTTTAGCCACCATTATAAGATCTGCTAGCAGTGTGCCTGATTTCTTAAAAATTGTCTCTATACACATTCATCTTTTTTTGATTAAAGCTCTATCACTATTACCCTTTTCCTGTGATCCACTCTGATAACAGGACTGGGGGTGAGGTGTTACCGCATTTTAGTACCCATATCAAGCGTATGGCTCACACTAATCCCAATATAATAATGGGTGCTATTTTGTACGTTCTCCTGCTCTTAAAACTTGACCCCAATATCCGCAGTGAAGTTATAAAGATAGGGAAGCAGATGGAATTACAGTAACCCCGAAAAAATAAAAAATCCTGAACACATCCGCCATCCTCGGAGTAAAACTTCCAAAAAGAACAAAAATATCTCAAAAAATTATATCCTTGTTAAAAGTTTATTGGAAGGACGAATCACATGATTCCCGGATCTTGTGATGCCTTCACCTTTGAGGGGCCGTCTCCCCGACCCTGACATCTTAAACGTTGAACCAATAGCCTTTCCCTCACTTCCTCCCATAAACATCATCAAACCTGACAATGTCCCCTTCGTTCACAAGCTCTCCTAACTGTACCTCAATAATCTCAAGAGGGATTTTTCCGGGATTCGACAGCCTGTGCTTTTGTCCTGCTCTGATGAATGTGCTTTCCCCGGGTCTAAGGAAAAACTGCTTTCCATCCACTTCCACGCAGGCCATGCCTTTTACAACCACCCAGTGTTCACTCCTGTGGTAGTGCAGTTGCAGGCTTAACTTATGGTCAGAGAGCACAGTAATATTCTTGATCTTATGACCGGGGGAAGCGTCGAGCAGTGTGTATGAACCCCAGGGCCGGTAGACAGTTTGCCCGACAAATGCTCTTTCGTCTTTCCTGCCCTTGAGGTCGGAGACTATTTCCTTTACTTTCTGACTGCTGGATTTAGGACATATTAACAGGGCATCGCTCGTGTCAACAATAACCATGTCCTTAATATCGATAAGGGAAACGATTTTACCGCATTTCGAATACACCAGATTCCCATCGGAATTAAGAAGCATGGGATCGCATTCATGGATCACGTTTCCTACTGAATCCTTTTCCAGTTCATCATAAATTGCCTCAAAGTTTCCAAGGTCGCTCCATTTCTGGCCCAGCTTTACAACAGCGACTCTATCTGACTTTTCCATTATGCCATAATCAATGGAAACCTTATCCACACCCGCATAAATATCATTAATATTGCCCCCTTTCTCAAAGCAGGCAAAAACCGAAGGCGAGTGCTTTTTTACTTCTTCAAAGAAGAGCCGTGTCTCAAAGAGGAACATCCCGCTATTCCAGAGGCAGCCTTCATCAATGTATTTTTGTGCGGTTTCTAAATCAGGCTTTTCTCTGAATTCCGAAACCCTGTAACCAGGCTCGCAGGACTCTGAGGCTTTAATGTAGCCGTATCCTGTATGAGGGAATGTAGGAATAACTCCAAAAGTGACCAGATAATCCGAAGCCAGCTTTTCAGCTGAAGAAATCGTTGCCATTGCAGCTCTGTCAAGCACATGGTCGGAGGAAAATACCCCTACGATTGAATTCCCGAATTTTAATTCAATCTCCTTCATTCCAAGGAAAATTGCAGGAAGGGTATTCCTGCCCTCAGGCTCGATCAGGACATTCTCGGGAGGAATTGAGTATCCTATTTCTTTCATCTGTCCAATCACGAAAAATTTCTGGGCTTCGTTCGTTACAACAAAAATCTCAGAAATATCCGAAACCTCAAGACATCGAAGAACTGTCTCCTGAAAAAGTGAGGTGTCACCAAATTTTAAAAATTGTTTGGGATACATTTCCCGGCTGAGAGGCCAGAGCCGGGTCCCTGAGCCGCCTGCAAGAATTATTGACTTTATGCTTGTCATCTCCCTGGGAAATTGATTTGAAAAATATTCAATAAGAGAATAAAAACTGTCAAAACTGTCTTGACAGAAAGGAATTATAGATATACTGTGGAATAAGGTTATTTTTAGGACATAATTATTTTCAGAATATAAATATTTATAGAATAGATTACTTGCAGAATAGATTACTTTTGGAATAAATTACTTTTGGAATAAATTACTTTTGGAATAAATGAAATCTGAAATAGGATTTTTAGAATAGGATTATTTTTGAAGTTCGATTATTTTTTTAGCAGTATATGATAAGAAGTCAATATATAACCTTTGGCTTTGAGATCATCGAAACAAAATTAGGACTTACGCACTTGATAAATGAAATCAAGTGCATACGGCCTTATCAATATTATTGTGATTTATACCGTTAAGTGCTTTACGCTTTTATTTTTCAGTTCAACTGCGTAAGTCCTACAAAATAAGTAAATCAAACTATCAAACCGGAAGGGGGAGAATGAATTGTCCATTAATTATAAAAAATATAGATATGATAAAACTCAAATCAATTGATGAAAAGTCAAATGATGGGCTTCCTCGCGCTCATTCTACGTCATCATCTCTTGTAAGCTCGTCCCTACCCCAACCCATTACCCTTTTTACGATAAATATTGCAAGTGCAAATACAAGTAAAACAAATCCCAAAAGAGATAACGTAAGGGAACGACCACTGCTTTGAAAGGCCTGAGGGCGCCGGATAAGAGGCATGTAATCGATATTTCCTTCCCCCAGGTCATAGGAAGCATCGCAGAAGCCATTGTCATCCATATCTTCAATAACGCACAGTGCCGTACTTTCAGGGCCAGTCCAGTAATTTCCGCCGAGATATGAACCCCCTACAATATTAATCTCCCTCTTAAGAGTCATATTCCAGGCATTTTCTAAGTTGACCCCTTTATAACCAACATTTTCGGAGTTCTGAAAATAGTTATCGTAAATGAGGTTTTTACTGCTGTTTGAGAGCATAAGACCATACTCTGTGTTAAAATGCAAAAGATTTCCCTTTAAGCGGTTTTCATCAGAAGCTTCGAGAAAAATTCCTTCCAGACGGTTCATTTTTACCTTGTTATTGATAATCCAGTTGTCCTGTGAAGCATTGAGAAAAATACCCACCTCATTCTCAGAAACATCATTTAAATTCAACATATTAGTAGTAGAAGATTCGAGATAGATTCCCAGGCGATTACTGGAAAGATTATTATTGCTTATCAGAATTCCCTGCGCATTCTCCAGATAAATGCCAGCTTTTTGAGTATCATTAGCGCCATTTATGGAGAAACCACTTATAGTTACGTTATTTGCAATTACATGAAATACATGATCATGAGAATTTTTTGCCGTAACAATGTTTGTTTCAGGCCTTCCGGAGATTGAACGAACAGAAATTTCTTTGTCAAGATATATGTTCTCCATGTAAAGCCCATTATACACATAAACCGTATCTCCAGCCTCTGCTGCATTCACAGCCTCCTGAATTGAAGGAAAGTCCTTATTGTCATCACTCCCCACAGTGATCCTTCTGGCAGCCGCAGAGCCTGAGCTGAGCAACAAAAGTGCAAAACCTATTGCAAAACAGATTTTTACGGATCTTATGGTTTTCAGTAATATCACCTCAAAGAGACCGCCCCTATCACCCTGTTCCCCGTATTCAGAAGGGAGCTGCCTTCAGAAAATCAAGCCTGGAGTATGCAGATCATAAAAAATAATAATTGAATAGTAATGTGAAATACCCGTTAAATCTAAAGATTTAACGAAAGATTTAACGGGCTTTCTGAGTCATTCTTCCGGATAATTGCCAGAAATCATACAGGCTCATTCCCATGTTCCGTGGGTGTCAGCGTTTTGCTTGAGCTACTTTTCGGTTTTCCGATTTCTCAGGCACTACCTCAGACCCTCTAAATGCAGTATTAACTGGTGTAATTCCTTTAACCTTGTTCTCGCAGTAAGAAATTAATATATAATTGGTCGGAGAAGATATTAATGGTTGCAGATAACGAAAACGGAGGGAGTTGACGCTGATATTCCCTCTGCTAAACATATAGGGGTTTTACGCTTCGTTATATAAATTCTTCTCATACCCAGGCTTTTAATTTCAGGCTTTCAACTGGCAGACCTCCGTACTGCCTTTTACTTATATCCGAATCTTCAGCCAGGATTTTAACCGAAAACCCTGCATTTATTAAAAGCTTTAGATACTCCTCTTTTAATACAGCACCAGCGACACAGCCTGCAAGCAGTTCTTTGTCATTTTTAAGATCTTCGGGAAGCTCAGCCAGGAGGACCATATCCGAAACATACATCCTGCCTTCTGGCTTCAGCACCCGGAAGGCCTCCCTGAAAACCTTTTCTTTATCCGGTGCCAGGTTAATCACGCAATTGCTGATAATAACATCCACCGAACTATCATCAACCGGAAGAGCTTCAATATCCCCATGGCGGAACTCAACATTTAAATATCCATATTTTTGGGCATTAGCCTGTGCTTTTTCAATCATTTCAGGAGTCATATCGACTCCAATAACCTTTCCTGAGCTTCCGACTCTCTGTGCAGCAAGGAAACAATCAAATCCCGCACCTGAACCCAGATCAAGGACAATATCGCCGGGTTTCAGTTCCGCAAAAGCTGTAGGGTTGCCACAGCCAAGACCCAGGTTTGCATCCGGAACAACCTGAACATCAGCTTCCGAATAGCCAAAAGATTTAGAAAGGTCTGCTGAGCTCGAATCACCGCAGCACCCACCGCCAGAACAGCAAGAGCCCCCTAAAGTTACAATTTCCTGATACTTCTTTTTGATAACTTCTTTTTTTTCAGTGGCATCCATTCTTTTACCCCATTCCTTATTTTTCAGATATTCCTTTTTTATCTTGAGATTTATTTTCGATTGGTTTTTTATCTTGAGATTTATTTTCGATTGGTTTTTTATCTTGAGGTTTATTTTCGATTGGTTTTTTATCTTGAGATTTATTTTCAGTTGGTTTATCCGTAGTTTTGTTTTCAGCTAGATAATTAGTTCTCACGTTAATGATATTGGTGATTCGGTTTTCAGTTTTATCCGTAGAACAAAATCTGGAAACCTGCTGCCCATTACAACAGGGCTTTATATCCCTGATTCCAAGAGATTCAAGCAAACGCCCGATCTCCTCGTTTTTAATGCTGTAGATGATGTTTCGTCCCTTTCTTTCGTACTTTAAAATTCCAGCTTCGACAAGAACCTTCAGGTGCTTTGAAACCGTTGTCTGGTCCTTTTTTGTAAGGGAAGAAAAATCACAGGCACAGTAACTGTGCTCCAGCAAGTAAGAAAGAATAGTAAGCCGTGTCTCATCTCCGAGAGCTTTAAAGAACTTTACTTTGCTATCAAGCATGATTATATGAGTATATGCGCATATGACCATATATATTTAATGAAAAGATGGGTAGTAGGATTTAAAGATACATGAAAAACAGGTGCAGGATGAGACCAGTAGGACACACTGATGCTGAATGGGACCAGTATATCCCCTAATATTCACAAATACCCACTAATACCCACTAATAGTCCTTACTATTCCTTAATATTCCTTAATATCCATAACATCCTCTATTAACTTATTTCACCTCAAAAAATGAAAAGGTATTAAGGTTATTTGCAGGTATCAAGAAGCGACCTTTTCTTGCCGCCCCGCGCTTCGGTTGGATGAATAGGATCGACGTCTGCGACCTCTTCTCCTTCTCTCTTCTCCAGTTTTTCTCCCTTTTCCCCTTCTCTTCGTTCTTCCGGCATATACCCAACTCCTTTTATAATTTATTTATTCATTTATTTATTCATTTATATATTCATTTATTTATTCATTTATTTATGGAAAGATTCTTTTCAGCAATTTCGTAACTTCATGCTGTCTTTTTATTTTGCCTTCAAAAAAGAAAAAGATCCCATTCTGCCAGTACACCATCAGAATAGACTTTTCCTTTCTTCAGGATGTTAGAATCTACAGCTTCAGCTATGGCCATAGTTTGCAGTACCTTTTTGATTACCCCTCCTTTCTACCAATCCAACCCACGGATCAGCCGAGTTTGGGAATTTTCCCTTAATTTCATTACACCCGCCAGATTTATTAAATTTTTGTGAAAAGGATAAAAGAACCTGAAAAAGTGGTCGTTCTTTTTCAAAAAAGATGTCAAAAAGGCAGGCATTTATAATTTAACTAAAAAGATAGTGCAAAACAGGTAGAATTATTAAAATTATTTGGGAGAATATATGACTCAGTACCAAAATCCAGTGATGAATGTAAAATTGAAAATCACTGGATTTTATGATTGGTTACAATTCTCGTGAGAAGAATTTTGGATTGAAGTCTTTAGATCTCGAATATTGATTTTGATTAAAGACCTGATTCTTCTTGCGAATTTAGAATTTAAATCCAGAAATATAAAAATCACTAGATTTTGGAACAGAGTCGAATATATATCCCATTAATCATTATAAGGAGAACGTCCAAGCGGGAAGCCACATAGCTGAAAAACCTTTGTGAAGCTCCGTTATAGTTAAATTTATCGATTCATTTGTTCAGAAAATATGCTTTTACTCAGGAAAATGTGATCTCATGGCATATAGAATACTGGAAAAGGAAGAAATCGCCCCGTCGGTGCACAGAATGGTTATTGATGCCCCTGACGTGGCAAAAGCTGCAAAAGCCGGACAGTTCATAATCCTCAGGATTGATGAAAGGGGGGAAAGAGTTCCTCTTACAATTGCGGATTTTGAGAGCGAAACAGGCACAGTTACTGTAATTTATCAGGAAATGGGCAAGACAACAAAACAGCTTGCAAAGCTTTCTGCAGGCGATTCCCTTGAGGATTTTGTCGGCCCCCTCGGAACCCCTGCCGACGTAAGAAAACTTGGCACTGTAATTCTTGTAGGAGGAGGAGTAGGAGTTGCCCCTATCTACCCCCAGGCAAAGGCTTATACAAATGCAGGCAACAAGGTAATTTCAATTATCGGAGCCCGGAACAAGGACCTCCTGATCCTTGAAGACGAACTGGAGAAAGCCAGTTCCGAACTGTACATAGCAACCGATGACGGGTCAAAAGGGCACCACGGGTTTGTGACCGATATCATGAAAAGGATCCTGGACAGCGGCGAAAAGGTTGCAAGGGTTGTAATTATAGGCCCGCCAATCATGATGAAAGTGGGAGCAGGGGTTGCTTTCCCCTATGATGTGGAAGTCCTTGTCAGCCTTAATGCCATAATGGTAGACGGGACAGGAATGTGCGGAGGATGCAGGGTTACGGTCGACGGAGAAACGAAGTTTACGTGCGTTGACGGACCTGAATTTGATGCCCGGAAGGTCGATTTTGTCCAGCTCATGAACAGGCTTGCAATGTACCGCGGCGAAGAGGCAAAAGCTGTGGAAAACTACGAAGAGAAATGCAAGTGCGGACTGCACTGAGAAGGAGGGGAGGAAAAATGCAAGAACTACACGGAGAAAAAACAGGAAACGCAAAGAAAGAAAGAACCCCAATGCCAGAGCAGCCTGCAGAAGAGCGCAGAAAGAACTTTAATGAAGTAACTCTTGGCTACACGAAAGAAGATGCCCTTGCCGAAGCTTCTCGCTGCCTCACCTGCAAGGACCCAAAATGTGTTGAGGGGTGCCCTGTGAATGTGGACATTCCTGGCTTTATTAAAATGGTCTGTGAGGAAAACTTCGAAGGGGCAATCGAGAGAATCAAAGCCACAAACGCTCTCCCTGCAATCTGCGGCCGCGTCTGTCCCCAGGAAACTCAGTGCGAAGCCCGCTGCGTACTCGGAAAGAAGGGGCAGCCTGTTGCAATCGGAAGGCTGGAGCGCTTCTGCGCGGACTATGAGCACGAAAAAGGCGTGAAGGCTCCTGAAGCTATGCCTCCAACCGGCAAGAAGGTAGCAGTTGTGGGTTCCGGCCCTGCCGGCCTTACTGCCGCGGCAGACCTTGCAAAGCTCGGCCACAAAGTAACAATCTTTGAATCCCTGCACAAAGCCGGAGGAGTCCTGAGTTACGGCATCCCCGAGTTCAGGCTGCCAAAAGAAATTGTACGGCAGGAAGTAGAGTACATCGAAAAACTCGGTGTAGAGGTTAAGCCCAATTATATCATAGGCAGGATCAAGACCTTAGATGAACTCTGTGACGATTTCGATGCCGTATTTCTGGGTACGGGCGCCGGGCTCCCTAACTTCATGGGAATAGAAGGCGAAAACTTCAACGGCGTATATTCCGCAAACGAATTCCTGACCCGCGTAAACCTCATGAAAGCCTATGACCCCGAATATGACACAATGGTCAGGCTTGGGAAAAATGTGGTTGTAGTCGGAGGCGGAAACGTGGCAATGGACGCAGCCCGCTCTGCTCTCCGCCTGGGTGCAGAAGAGGTAAGCATAGTCTACCGCCGCGGAGAAGACGAGATGCCCGCCCGCCGGGAAGAAGTCGAGCACGCTAAAGAAGAAGGCATAACCTTCAGGCTCCTGACAAACCCTGTCCGCATCCTCGGCGACGAGAAGTTCAATGTTACAGGCGTCGAATGCATCAAAATGGAACTTGGCGAACCTGACAAGTCAGGTAGAAGAAGCCCTGTCCCTGTTGACGGCTCGGAGTTCCTTGTGCCTGCGGATGTTGTAGTTATTGCCATAGGCACCTCCCCCAACCCGATCATTTTCAAAGGCTCGGAAGGCCTTGAACAGAACAGGCGGGGAACTGTCGTTGCTGACGAGGAAACCGGTGCAACCTCCAAATGCGGAGTCTTTGCCGGCGGAGATATAGTAACAGGCGCAGCAACCGTAATCAGTGCAATGGGTGCGGGGAAGAAAGCTGCAAAGGCAATTGATGAGTTTTTGAAAAGAAATTAAGGTCAAAAAAGGAAAAAACAGAGAGCTGAAAAATATATTCAGTATCTCTTTCTTCCCATATTTTTTTCAACATAAAAAGTAGCTTACATCAGAACATTCCTTTTTTACCAAATTTGTAAATTCACCGTTAAAAACTCTAGATTGGCTTGAAATCAAAGGCTTTCCACAACTATCTTCAAAAGGACAATCAAAGCTACAATTAAAAAGAGCGTCCACACAAGTGGAAGCAGAGCTTTGAGCAGGAAATACAGTATTATTGCTATGAAGAGTAACTGAATTAAGGACAGTTTCCTTCTCCCCACACGCAGAAAACGACGATTAAATCCATGAGCCATGCTGTAAACCTTCCAGAGTTCTCTTTTTGTTATATGTATACTTCAATTCTTGTATTATATTTTTTGCCCGTAGATGATAATATATCCTGAAAAGCTTCCAGAATATTAACCCTAAATGAAATCAAAATTATTAAGTCGAGAACACAAAAAGTAAGATAGGAATTAAAACCCGGATGTTTTTCAAAAAAATTCCAGTCTAAATGTTTGGAAGTTCAGCAAGAAAATTAATTAACAGGTCTGCTGGGAATCGAACCCAGGTACGAAGCTCCGGAGGCTCCAATGATATCCGCTACACCACAGACCTTCATTGTGAAAAAGTTATGCTCGGTTAACTGACATATAAAGCGATGATCAGTTAACTGGCTATAGTGCCAAATAGCTTATAAATTTAATCCTCAATCAAATTATAAATATTTTTTTAAAGAAAGTTTATCAGAATAAACTTCCGGCAGGTTAACTTAAAACTCCCGAATTCGGTATTGAATTCAGGATCTTTGAATTCAGGATCTTATTCTGCCCATTTTTGCCCGTACTTTTCTTCAAACACGATTTCAGAAAGGGCCTTGCGTGTTGAAGTCCTCTCTTTTGAGACCGGTTCCCCGATAGCCAGCACGGCCATGAGTTCGAGTTTAGAGGGACACTCGATAATTGAATTGACCTTCTCGCTCTGGTTTAAGATCTCCCCGAGCCAGACCGCGCCCAGGCCAAGTTCACAGCAGGCAAGGAGCATGTTCTGGATAGAAGCCCCTATTGCCTGGATATCTTTAGTCCTGTTGTACGAATGTTCGGTATCCAGGAAAGCGGCAATAAGCAGGGGAGCTCCTGCAATAATACTGGAATAATGAGTGCATTCCGAGAGCTTATGGATGGTTTCAGGGTTCCTGACAACTATAAAGCGCCAGGGCTGGTTATTCAATCCGGAAGGAGCCCAACGACCTGCATTCAGGATTGTGTTGATTTCTTCCTTGCTGATGGGCCTGTCTGTAAACTCCCGGACACTCCGTCTGTTGAGGATCGTGTCAATGACTTTGCTTTCTCCTGTTACTGGCATATTTACTCTCCGGATTGAAGTTTCAATTTCAAATTTATGAACTTTCTGTTAAAAGATTAAAATCAAGTTATTAAACGTTACCGGCAAACAGTAAGGAATCACCCTCATGAAACCGAAAAAAGATAGAAAAAACACTAATCTGAAAAACAAATCCAGAAAAAAGAAGTCGGCCAGACCACCTAAATGGCCGGGCCTAAAAATGAAAAACGAAACTTAAGGCTCAGTCGTCATCAATTTTCTTGTTGAGCCAGGGGATATTTGCCCTGATTTCCTTGCCGACAACCTCAAGCGGGTGTTCCTTTTCCTGGTTTTCCATGGCTTTGAGCACAGGGTGGTTGACCATGCCTTCGAGGATGAATTCTTTTGCAAATTCCCCGTTCTGGATCCTTTCAAGGGCTACGTACATGGCTTCGCGGGATTCTTCGTTGATGACCCTCGGGCCAACGGTCATGCCGCCGTATTCTGCGGTGTTGGAGACAGAGTGCCACATTCTCTCAAGCCCGCCTTCGTAGATAAGGTCCACAATGAGTTTGACTTCATGGCAGGTTTCGAAATATGCCATTTCAGGCTGGTACCCGGCTTCCACAAGCACCTCAAAAGCTGTCTTGATAAGCGAGGAAATCCCTCCGCAGAGGTCAACCTGTTCTCCGAAAAGGTCGGTTTCGGTTTCTTCACGGAAGGTAGTCTCGTAAACTCCTGCCCTGGTTGCACCGATACCCTTGGCGTAGGAGATAGCAAGTTCCCTTGCCTTTCCGGTTGCGTCCTGGTAGACTGCAATCAGGCCCGGCACTCCGATGCCTTCTGTGTAAGTTCTCCTGACAATGTGCCCGGGACCTTTGGGGGCGACCATGAAGACGTCCACATCTTTTGGAGGCACTATCTGGTTGTAGTGGATATTGAAGCCGTGAGCAAAAACAAGGGCGTTGCCGGCTTTCAGGTTGGGCTCAATCTGAGAATAGTAAACAGAGGACTGCTTTTCGTCCGGAAGGAGGATCATGATAACGTCTGCAGCTTTTGCAGCGTCTTCAACAGTCATAACCTTCAGGCCATCAGACTCAGCTTTTGCCCAGCTGGAACTGCCTTTCCTGAGCCCCACAACGACATTGAGCCCCGATTCATGGAGGTTCCTTGCGTGTGCGTGGCCCTGGCTTCCGTAGCCCATTATTGCGATTGTTTTATCTTTAAGTGCATCAAAGGTAGTTTCATTATCATAAATTATCGTTGCCATTACTAAATTCTCCTGATTGATTTTACGGATTAATTTTTCTGATTGATTTTACGGATTAATTTTTCTGATTGATTTTACAGATTAATTTTTCTGATTGATTTTTCTGATTGATTTTTCTGATTGATTTTTCTGATTGATTTTTCTGATTGATTTTTCTGATTGATTCTTTAATTATGTAATGAGAATTCCCTGCATTATTCGGGGAAGTGTTCAAATTTCGAACACACATACTTCCCTGAAATTAAACAAACTGATTTTCGAAAAGTTATTGTCTCTGGGTCTGAGCAGCCTTCTGAGATGTAGAGAGAGGCCGGAAACCCGGAAAGTTTCTAAGAAGACCTTTTGAATTTGAAAAGGCTTCCGGCTGCCCCAATCTGTAGAAAATAATTGAGCAGTTACCTCTCTTTACCTGCCCTTAATATTTAAACCTTCTTTGACCCGCGCACCAGTGCAATCTTGCCTGTCCTGACCAGTTCCTTGATCCCGAACTGGCGGAGAAGTTTTTCAATTGCCTGGATCTTGCCTTCGTCCCCTGTTATCTCAACAGTCATGGACTTCGGGGCAACATCCACGATCCTGGCTCTGAAGATATTTGCAATCTGAATAATCTCTGCTCTTGTGTTCACATCGGCTGCGACCTTAATAAGGACAAGTTCCCGCTCAACCGCATCGTCACCTCCGATATCCGTGACCTTGATAACGTCTATGAGCTTGTTGAGCTGTTTTGTTACCTGTTCGACCACATGGTCATCCCCCTGAACCACAATAGTTATTCTCGAAATATCAGGGTCTTCAGTAACTCCCACAGCCAGGCTGTCGATATTATATCCACGCCTTGAGAACAGCGAAGCCACTCTGGAGAGCACACCGGACTTATTTTCCACAAGAACTGCAAGTGTGTGTTTCATCAGTGTTCCTCCATGTCAATGATCTCGTTAATTGCAGCTCCTGCCGGCACCATGGGGTAGACATTTGCTTCGCATTCAACAATCACGTCGACAACAGCAGGTCTGCCGGACCTTATAGCCTCTTCGATTGCAGGCCTGACTTCGGACGGCTTTTCTGCGCGCAGCCCGAGAGCTCCGTAGGCTTCAGCAAGCTTTACGAAATCAACACTGCCCTTGATAAAGGTGTAGGAATACCTCTTATCGTAGAAGAGTTCCTGCCACTGCCTGACCATGCCAAGATAGCCGTTGTTCAGGATCACGGTAACAACCGGGATATCGTTCTGGACCACAGTTGCGAGCTCCTGAGAGTTCATCTGGAAAGAACCGTCACCTGAAATATTGATAACGGTTTTATCCGGCCTGCCGACCTTGGCGCCCATGGCTGCAGGGAACCCGTATCCCATTGTGCCAAGCCCGCCTGAAGTAAGGAAGGTACGAGGCGTGCTGTATTTGAAGAACTGAGCTGCCCACATCTGGTGCTGTCCAACTTCCGTAACTATGATTGCATCCTTGCAGGCTTCGGATATCTGCTCGATAACAAACTGAGGCATTATTACATCCGTAGACACCTGACTGTAGCCGAGAGGATATTCCTTTTTCCAATGATTTATCTTTTCAATCCACTCCGCGGAGTTGCAGCGCTGGATATATTTAATCAGGGATTTAAGTACCTGTTTTGCGTCCCCGACAATAGGGACATGCACCTTTACATTCTTGGAAATCTCGGCAGGATCAACATCAATATGGATAATCCTGGCGTTGGGGGCAAAAGACTCGAGTTTACCGGTCACGCGGTCGTCAAACCTTGCTCCCACGGCAATGATAAGATCGGACTCCTGAATTGCATAGTTTGCATATTTGCACCCGTGCATCCCCAGCATTCCGACATAGAGAGGATGTTCAGTCGGGATAGAGCTTATACCCATGAGAGTGGTAGTAACCGGAGCCATGATAGTCTCGGCAAGCTCAATGAGTTCTGCACTCGCGTTCGAACTTATTACGCCCCCTCCTGCGTAGATTATAGGCCTGCAGGAGTTTGCAATTTCTTCGGCGGCTCGTTTTATCTGCTGAGTATTACCCTTGTAAGTGGGCTTATAGCCTCTAAGCTCTACCTTGTCAGGATATTGTAAGTCAATCTCTATATTCTGTACATCCTTTGGAAGGTCAATTAATACCGGGCCAGGCCTTCCGGTGGATGCTATGTGGAAGGCTTCTTTCACAATCCTCGGGATTTCCTGTGGATCCTGTACGAGATAATTGTGCTTGGTAATTGGCTGAGTAATGCCCGTAATATCTGCTTCCTGGAAAGCATCATTTCCGATAAGGGATCTTGGTACCTGGCCGGTTAAGGCTACAATTGGCACTGAGTCCATATATGCAGTAGCAATACCTGTTACCAGGTTGGTTGCTCCAGGGCCTGAAGTAGAAACACAGACCCCGGTCTTTCCAGTAGCACGAGCATACCCGTCCGCAGCATGAGCCGCTGCCTGTTCGTGGCGTACGAGTATGTGGCGCAGATCTGAATCATAGAGTTCGTTGTAGAAAGGAATGATCTGCCCTCCGGGGTATCCGAAGAGAGTGTCAACTCCTTCCTTTTCGAGGCACTTTATAAGAGCCTTTGCGCCGTTGACTTTTTCTGTTGACCCGGTTGTCATTATTTATCTCCGTATTTATTTCTTGAGATTTGGTCTAACTGGACACTCACATTTCAGGTGAGCACCTTTCCAGTTAGGGTGTGTTTATAAGAAATACTTTTTTATCTACCTTATCTCTCACACTCACACTTTTTTTATTGCGAATTCTGCAAATACATCATAATCAATCATGTTATATATGGTTGAGGGTTTCTCCGGGCATCAAGAGTGTCAGAGATCCCCAATTTCAAAAATTTCTTCAAACAGGAAAAAGAAGAGAGGACAGAAAAGTCCTCCTGAGAACCCTTTGAAGTTCCGCATCCTTTTATGATTTACTCTACCCGGATAAGGCGATTCATCCCGTTCATTACGGCTTCTACAGAGGCCATGATAATGTCCGTTCTTGCTCCGCTTGCGGTAATTACCTTTCCGTTTTTGGAAAGTTTTACCCTTACCTCTACAAGGGCGTCAGTTCCGCCGGTAATTGAGTCTACATGGTACTCTTCAAGGATAATGTCTTCAGCACAGGAACTTACAGCTACTCGGATAGCATTGATCACAGCATCCACAGGTCCGTTTCCGATTCCAGCCTGTACGATAATTTTGTCTTTTACATTGAGCTTTATGGAAGCGGTTGGAGTTACCCGGTTTCCGGATACAATGGTGAACTCTTCTAATTTTACCAGAGGTTCCTTGTAAATATCAAGCACGGTTTCTGCGATGGTCTGCAGGTCAGCATCGGTTATATGTTTACCCTGATCACCCATCTGCTTGACTCTGTTGAAGATTTCTTCAGTCTGAGCCTCATCAGCCTCAAGCCCCGTTTCCTTTAAGGCAAGAGTAATAGAGCTCCGTCCGGCATGTTTACCAAGTACGATCTGGCGCTGCCGTCCGATATATTCGGGACTCATCGGCTCATAGGTTGCTTTGTCAGCCAGAAGCCCGTGCACATGAATTCCTGCTTCATGAGTGAACGCATTTCCCCCCACAAGGGCTTTGTTAGGGGACACGGGAATTCCGGTCAGCCGGCTTACAAGCCTCGAAGTCCGGTATATCTGCTCATGCTTGATACCGGTGTCATATTTATAGAGCCACTCCAGGTTCATTACAACTTCTTCAAGAGCAGCATTTCCGGCTCTTTCCCCTAAACCATTAATTGTCACATGTGCCTGCTTTGCTCCTGCAGCCAACGCAGCAATTGTATTTGCAGTTGCTAAACCGAAGTCGTTGTGGCAGTGAATGCTTATAGGAGCTTTCAGGGAGGAAGACAGGTCCCGGAAAATCTCGGTGGTCTTTTCAGGCACCAGAAGCCCTACAGTATCACAGAAGCATAACCTGTCAGCTCCGGCGTCGATTCCGTCAGCATAAATGGCTTTTAAGAACTCAGGGTCTGCCCGCGAGGCATCTTCTCCACTCAGCTCCACAATCAGGCCGTGGTCTTTAGCATACTCAGTGACCTCGGCTGCGATCTGCCTTACTGCATCCCGGTCCTTTTTGATTTTCGTCCTGATATGCAGGTCCGAAACCGGAGCTACAAGGTGGATTGAATCGACGTCGCATTCAAGAGCATGGTCAACATCCATTTTTACAATCCGGCAGTAGCTGCAGATTTCGGCATTGAGCCCTGCGTTCGCTACAGCCTTGATGGATTCCCTTTCACCTTCGGAAGTAATTGCAGAGCCTGCCTCGATTACAGAGACTTTCATCTCATCAAGGGCCCGGGCAATTAAGAGTTTCTTCTCTTTGGTCAGGGCTACGCCAGGTGTTTGTTCACCATCTCTCAAAGTAGTATCAAGAAAGCGAATATTTTCGAATAATACAATCCCTCAGTTTTGGTGTTTATTGCAATAGATTAGTTCTGCACGACAGAATATAATATAACCATTTAATATAACCACAATTATATAATATTTTATAATATGTTATATTATTTTTATATTATTTTATCCCATATTGCAAAACCCATTTTATTATATTACAGATATTTTAGCTCAGAATCCCCGTTCTATCCGGGAATCTCCCCGAATTTATTCCCGGGCTCTCTGAAACTTCTCTTCAATAGGTAGACCATAGTATTTTTAGTTTCCAGTTAACAATACCCCTTACTTATAAAAAAAGTAAAGGCCAGCACAGGTCAGAAGCTTTGCAGTCCGAAAACTGAAAAGAGAGATAAATGGGATCCTGAGGGTTTCTCGCAAATCTGCAGGAACAGCCAATAGCAGTTGCTCCTGCGGAAACACCTTTGAAGATTACCCTTAAGAAAACTGTCCGTACAAGTTGCACTGCAGGAAAATGGTCCTGCTGTGCTCCTGGCAATTATCCTTAAAAAATTGAGAATGAGGATTTAGAAATATTTTTGGACATTTTCGATTGCCTTCACAATGAGGGAAACGCAAGCTTCTATATCTGCCGTATCCAGAACTTCCACTGGAGAGTGAATATAGCGTGTGGCTATACTAACCGTACCTGTAGGAATGCCTTCCTTTGTGAGGTGTATTGACGTAGCATCGGTGGTGCCGCCAGAACCTACGCCCAGCTGATAGGGTATCTCATTTGTATCAGCGGTTTCCCGGAGCCATCTGAGAATCTGGGGATGAGCTATAAGACCCCTTCCCGAAGCGTCTGCTACAGTTATTACGGGTCCTTTTCCCAATTCAAGAGCTGAATCGGTCTTGCTGATACCCGGATGATCTCCCGGAATAGTTGTATCAAGGGCAAGGGCAACATTCGGACAGAGCCCGAAAGCACAGGTTTTTGCTCCTTTGAGCCCTACTTCTTCCTGAACCGTGCCCACGGCATAAACATTTGCTTCAATTTTACGTTTGTGGAGCTGTTTCATGACCTCAAGGAGAATTACAACTCCTGCGCGATTATCAAAAGCCTTGGAGGTAACCTTCCCGTTTGCCAGGGGTACGAATGCCCTGTCAATTGAAGCTGCGGTGCCTATCTCGATTCCCAGATTGCCGGCATCCTCTCTGTCTTTTGCCCCTATGTCGATAAACATATCCTCAAGTTTCACGGGTTTTTTCCGGTCCTCATCTTTCATTACATGAGGAGGTTTGGAACCTATAACTCCAGGGATGGCACCCTTTTTGCCATGAACCACTACTCTCTGGTTCAGAAGAGTCTGGTCAAACCATCCCCCTATCCCGACAAAGCGCAGGAATCCGTTATCATCGATATATCTGACCATTAACCCTATTTCGTCCATATGGGCAGCCAGCATTACAGAAGGCCCTTTTCCCTCTTTAACGGCAATGAGGTTCCCCATGACATCTTCCCGCATACTTTCAACATAGGGTTCGAGCTCTTTTTTAAACAGTTTCCGGACGTCACCTTCAAAACCGGAAATTCCGTGGGCGTTTGTGAACATTTCGAGAAGAGATTTTATTTCGTCAAGGTTTCCGCCTTTTTCCATATTTGCTTCCATATAAGAAAATCTCCTGAATATTGGTTTAATCTGGAGTGTTAGTCTGAGTGCGCACATCTTAATTCTGGTGGATGCTTATTCAGTTTGAAGTGCACTCAATTGATTTGCTAAATAATCTGTTTAATATAACATATTATAAATGCCCATTTATGATTATCCTTTGCTGAAAGACTTTTGAGGCTTTTTAGTCCCCGTAGGTTTAACACATGTTTCGTGGCCGCGACCATGTTCGGCCCATAACTTTTCCACAGGATCTTTTCTATATTAATTTAATTGTTCGGATGTCTTTATTTAAGTTTAACTTGTTGTTGAAGTTTTTGGCAGGAGCTTTTAAGCTACTTTCTGAGGGGGGATTATTTTCGGAAGCTGTAAGGACAGAAACATTAAAATCATTTCAGGTTTATTGAGGACTCAGGTGAAAATTATATGACTTCAGAATTACCTCCTCAAATCCAGAACCAGATAGCACAGCTTCAGCAGGTCCAGCAGCAAGTTCAGGCTCTGACCATGCAGAAATCTCAGATTGAAGCTATGCAGAAAGAGTCCAAAATGGCTCTTGACGAATTAGAACGACTGGCTGACGATGCGGTTATCTACCGTAATGTCGGAGAACTGGTAATAAAAACAAGCAAAGAGGAGTCCGTTTCAAAACTTAAAGACAGGGAAGAAACCCTCTCACTCAGGCTTCAATCTATTTCCAGACAGGAAGAAAGGCTCACTACCCGCTTCAAACAGCTTCAGGAGCAGATCCAGCAGGCTCTTGGACCCAGAGCACAATAACCTTTTATTTTTCTTTTGCGTAAATAGAATGCAGGACATAACTATAGCCATAATGGCTATAGTTATAAGGTCTATAGCTCTAACGGCTATAGATAGAAATGGAGATTGTGCCGAAATCCCGGAACTCCGGGAATTTTGATACCTATAAAAAACGGTAGCCAGAGTGGACAATGCAAGTTGATGAAGCGGAGTTTTACAACCGGCTCCTTGACTATCGAAACATTTTATATTTGTGTCATCGGAATGCAGATCCTGATGCTGTTAGCAGTGCTTTTGCCCTTTCTGAGGCACTGGGAGGTACAGTAGGGCTCGTAGACGGTTGCAACCGTGTAGCTACCGTACTGATAGACAGGCTCGGAATAGAGGTAGTGGATAAGCCAGACCCTGCAAATTATGGTTTTGTTGTCGTGGTTGACACTTCGACAAAAGCGCAGCTAAACGATATCGAGCTGACCAGTTACTGCGTAATTGACCACCATACAACCACCGCCCTTACCGAGAATGCAGAATTTTACCTGCACCGGAACACGACCTCGACTGTAGAGATAGTATATGATATTTTGAAAGCAATGGGAGCCCCGATTAACCGAAGGGTAGGAATCGGTATGCTCACAGGAATCGTAACAGACACCGGGCATTTCAAGCACGCATCTGTTGATACTTTCCGAACAGTGGCGAAAATCATTGAGGCTAGCGGAGTTGAATACGGGGAAGTGCTTGACCTGATGGCTGCCACCCCACAGGATATCTCGATGCGCATAGCTATCCTGAAAGCAGCAAGCAGGGTTGAACTCGAGAGGGTAGGAAATATGCTTATAGCTACTTCTCACGTGAGTTCTTTCGGAGGCTCGGCATCTTCCATGCTTATTAACATCGGAGCTGATGTGGCTTTTGTTGGCACTACCAAAGGAGAAAGTGTCAGGGTAAGTGCAAGGGCAAAACGCGATGCTGTAAATGTCGGGGTTAACCTTGGCCAGCTGATGGAAGATATCAGTAATGAATATAATGGCACAGGAGGCGGACATTCAGGAGCTGCTGGAATAGATATAATCGCTAATATGGAAGAAGTGCTGCACAAATGCAGGGAAATGACAAAGAAAATCCTTGAAAATTCCCTTGGAACAACCTCAACAGAGATTTCTGAGGATGAAGTTGAAGTCAATGAAGATGAATAGATAAAAAAAGTGGTTAGAATAACTATAATTGTTCCCAATGCCTGAAAAATATTATTTTTCGGCATATGTTTCCAATTAAGTATATTTTCCCAATTAAGTATATGTATCCAATTAAGTATATTTTCCCAATTCAGTATATTTTCCCAATTCAGTATATTTTCCCAATTCAGTATATTTTTCCAATTCAGTATATTTTTCCAATTCAGCACATTTTTCCAATTCAGCATATTTTTCCAAGTATCTTTTTTAATTTAATCTGAAAAATATATTTTTTTAGATTTGATAACAACAACTATTATTAATATGAGAATCCAACTTAATCTTCACATTATCATATCTACCGGAAGGTCGTATCCGCCCGGAAGTACCTCGATTTTCCGGAATGAAAAACCAGCGTCAACTACCCGCTAAATCTAAAGATTTAACGGGTTTCCTGCTGTGGGTTTATGAAATGAGAGATATCGTCGTTAAAGCATGACCTTAAAGGGGCATGAAATGAAAAATATACGCACGAGAAGGTCGAAAGAGACGCGACCTGAAAATGAAAGGTCTCAATATAAAGAACACAGAGCGTGAAAAAAATGCCAGAATACTGGGATCCTGAAATCGAGACGATGCCTGTAGATGATTTGAAAAAGTTGCAGGAAGAAAAACTGAAAAAACTCGTACATTATGTGTATGAGAACTCTCCATTTTACAGAAAAAGATTTGACGAACACGGCGTTCGCCCGGAAGACATCCGGACTCTCGAAGATATTAGAAAGTTACCTTTTACTTTTAAGCAGGATCTCAGAGATACATACCCTACCGGAATGTTTTGCGTCCCGAACTCAAAGCTCACCCGCTTCCACGCTTCCTCGGGCACAACAGGCAAACCGACGGTAGTCGGGTACACCCGCAAGGATATTGAGGACTGGGCAGAGTCCCTGGCCAGGGCGTTCACATCCGTCGGAGTGGGGAAAGACGACATCCTCCAGGTAAGTTACGGGTACGGACTTTTTACAGGCGGACTCGGTGCCCACTATGGAAGTGAAAAAGTTGGAGCAACCGTCCTCCCTGCAAGTTCGGGAAACACCGAACGCCAGCTTGAACTCATAAAAGACCTTGGTACGACAGCTATAGCCTGCACTCCTTCTTACTTTTTATACATGATTGAAACTGCAAGGAAAGAAGGCATCAGTATCAGGAACGATACAAAATTAAAGAAGGGATTTTTCGGGGCTGAACCCTGGTCTGAGGAACTCAAGAAACGAATCGAAGATGAATCAGGGATTAAAGCCTACGACATCTATGGAACTTCAGAACTCAGCGGCCCCCTCTTTACAGAATGTAAGGAACAGTGCGGCATCCATATCTGGGCAGACCTGTTCCTGGTAGAGATACTGAATCCCGAAACAGGAGAACCTGTTCCTGATGGAGAAACAGGGGAACTCGTAATCACCACCCTTGCAAAAGAAGCAAATCCCCTTATTCGCTACAAGATAAGGGACCTTACCAGAAAACTTTCGGAGCCCTGCAAATGTGGCAGGACCCACCCAAGGATCACACGTATCAGCGGGCGCTCAGACGATATGATTATCGTGCGCGGCATTAATGTATTCCCCGGACAGGTCGAGTCGGTTTTGATGAATATCCCTGAAGTAGGGAACCATTTCATGATTATCGTAGACAGGATAGGACCCCTCGACTCAATGAAGGTCCAGATCGAAATGCATGAGTCTGCCTTCAGCGACCGGATGTCGGACATGATGGCACTCAAAAAGAAAATCGCAGGCGCTTTAAAGAGCGTGCTGAACCTTGCAGTAGAGGTAGAGCTTGTGGAACATGGTTCTCTGCCGCGTTCGGAAGGGAAATCAAAGAAAGTCATCGATAAACGAAAGATCTGAAGTTTGAAATCTGAAAATTAAAAGGTCAAGAAATTTAAAATTCCAGAAAAAGGAATGCCCGGGAAAAACTATAGAGTAATGCTTCCCTCCGGGGATTCCTAATTTCGGTTCCTTTTTTAAGCCCCTCTTTTAAATCCGGAGCGGGTCTTTATACTGTTAAAACAATACATATGTAAACTTAAAATATACACAGAAACTTATATTATATTCAGAGGAAAATATTGAGAAAAGAAGTACGAGATTAAAAGAAGGAACTGAAAAAGAAGGAACTGAAAAAGAAGGAACTGAAAAAGAAGGGACGGAGAATAAAATTAAAGAATCTTAATTAATTCGATAGAAAAAAGAATAAAAGATGTAACAGAATACGGGATAAAAGGTATGGGTGCTGGAATGGAAGACAAAATTATAAAACAAATTTCCCTTTTTGCGGAAAACAAACCTGGCAGACTTGCAAGTGTGGCAAATAAATTGAAAAGCGCCGGCATAAATATAAGGGCATTTACCATTGCCGAGTCCGGAGACTTCGGGATCATTCGCATGGTTGTGGACAGGTCAGACTATGCTCACAGTATACTCCATGATGCCGGGTTCACAGTTTCAGAAACCAGCGTTCTTGGAATCGAAATGGAAGACGTCCCCGGCAGCATGTCCCGGATTGCTGAAGTTTTCGGAGAAGCCAATATCAACCTTGATTATGCCTATGCTTTTGTCACCAGGGAACAGAAAGCCCTTCTTATAGTCCGGGTAAACGAGATTGAAAAGGCGGTAAAAACGCTGGAAGAGAACAATATAAAACTAATCGGCAAGAAGGAACTTGAAAAGATCTGATTTTGATCGTGCACCGGATTTTCCGGGAAGACAACTTTAAAGAAAAAACCAGGAAATAATCCAGAGCCCGACACATTATATTGATGTGCCGGAGCAATCTGGAAGTTCTCTTTTTACAGATTCTTGCCTGAATGGCAATTGATATATAGAAGATTTTGTAGCCAGGAGAGACTTGTATCCGTAAGTATTTATAAGAGATTTTCTGAGCCTCTCCTGTGTAAATAAATATACATACAATAGATATACATCCAATACTCGGAATAGATATACGTCCAATATTCGACAGGTCGATATAAAAAGTAAAACATTTTTCCGGATACTGTTTTTGAAACTATAAGATCTACTTTAAAACTTTTGAGAATGTTTACATATATTCGAGATCTCGGTTCAGAGATCAGTAAGATATCGTGTATGGAATAACAGATATTGGAGATTGGTTCAAAAATATGGCAAAAAACGGCATCGGAAAAATATTCCAAAAATATAAAACACCTGCTGAATGCAGGATACCATTATAAATATAAAAAGAGCAAACAGAAAAAGACTTTTTTGAGAATAAAAAAGGCAATCCATACAACAGTAAACAGGGATTTGACCGACAAAAAAGTAAAGTCAGCCGGTTTGACTAAAATGACAGAGAATAAAAATAGCTTACAGGAAAATACTCAAAACCTTTCAAAGAATAAACTTGGCGGATCTCATACTACAATTATTGGAGGGAGAGCTGGAAAAAAACTCATAAAGCTTGTAAGCCAGCACCCCGAAATAAAAAAAGTAATTCCGTCAGTAATTTCCGTAAAAGGTGTTGCAGGAGGAAAACTGGCTGGAAAAGTCCTGCGTACTGACGCCAGAGGGAACCTGAGGCTATTGCTATCAGAAGGGAGAAGTTTCCAGGAAGTCAGGCTGGTGACAACAGTTGGTACCGCTGATGAAGGGGACAGAATCATGAACGAATTAAATGAGATATTAAAAAATGCCCTCTGAGGCGTTGAGGGAGAGGTTATTGCTTGGCATTCATAGGGGTTGACCACGGAACAACAGCGATGCGTTTTGCACTTATTGAGGATGAAAAGGTTCTGACCTTTGAACTCGGAAGGGCTGAAGCGGCTGCAATGTCAGAAAACGAAATTCTGGAATCCATTGAAAAAGAGTTTGGAATCAAGATTGGAGACATCGACCTGATCGCTCTGACCTATTCTATGGGAGACGGCTTTTCTGCAATCAAGGACGTAAGGAAACTTGAAGGGAGAGGGCTTCAGAGTACCGAAGGTGCAGGAAAAAAGACCGGAGGAGGCACACGAGTATTTGATGCCGTCAGAAACTCCGGAATTCCGGCAATAGCAATTCCTGGCCTTCACGTGGGAAGTAAAGTAGATCCGAGAATGAAGGTCTTTTCCCATCTCACAAGCCCGGAAAAGCTTGGGATTGCATATCATATCCGGTGTCTTGGCTATGAAGACTTTGTAGTTTCCGATATAAGTTCTAACACTGTGACCCTTGCAGTTGCTTCAGGAAAAGTAATTGGTGCAATTGACGCCTGTATTTTTGCTCCGGGAGTTCACCACGGACCTCTGGACCTGCAGGCGATCAGGAACGTTGACGACGGGCGCCAGACAGCAAACCAGGCTTTTATAGAAGCAGGGACCCTGAAGATGACTCCATATAAAGACAGGGAAGAACTGCTCAATGCAGCCGAAAAAGGAGAAAAACCTGCCCTGCTTGCCCTTGATACGATAGCCCTTTTTGCAGCCATGGAAATCGCTTCGATGCAGCTTCTCATGAAAGACTATGGGGTTACCGGAGCAGTCTTTCTGGCAGGCTCGGTCGGGGAAGTAGAGTACGTACAGAAAAAGATCTGCACACACCTGGACCAGGAGTGCCGGAGCCTCGGGAAGTGGCACGCTGCAATCGGCTGTGCCGAGATAGCAAGGGACGTTTCTGCCGGAAAAAAACAGATCCTCGGGGTAGATGTCGATTATCCTTAAAGAGTGGAGAAAGGCTATCCTTAAAGAGAAGAATCAGGTCTTTTCCACAGATTCTTCATACTCGTCTTCATTATATTCTTCGAACTCCGAGGCTTCAAGTTTTCCCTCTTTGACTTCATCATCATAACCACTCATGCGATTTTTGCCCATGAGAATGACATAATCCGCAGAGTTCTTGAGCGCGGTGGAAAATCCGGGCTCAACCCCAAAGATAATGGTCTCTTTCCCATGCTCGTTTGCTTTGTTCAGGAGCGGTTTGAAATCCGCATCTCGGGTCACGATTGCAAGGGTATCGATATTGGGGTTGTAGACCAGTTCCATGCCCTCCACTGCGAGGCGCACATCCACATCACTGGAACAGATGATGGGCTCAAGGCCATGGTTTTCAATAGCCTCGACAAGCTTGTCAGAGGCGTACTGGTTCAGGAAAACACGTCCGATCTTAATATTCCCGTAATCTTTCAGAACGTCCCTTATTTCCTCAAGATTTACATCAAACTCTTTTCTGAGGATATTCGGCCCATCCACCAGAAGTCCTATTTTCCTCCTGCCGACTTCTTTCTTAGTACGGAGGTATCTAGAAATGGAATCAAGTCCGCTTTTTACAGGCTTCATTATTAATGTCCTCTGTGATCCTTACAGTTTTACTCGACCTGCATCTTTTTACTTTTAATGCTCCCGATCATCGGGGAGAATTGATCTGAGGGCAGTAGAGTTTCCAGCAGCCCTCTCATGTCAATCGGTACTGAGATTTTGCTTTAACCTTCGAAAGACCGCAGTTTTAGTGTTCATAGCCATGAGTTTACAACTATGGTTTATCAGGTTTAAAGCTTGATACCCGGCAGTTCGGGTAATAATCTGTTATATCTAAATATTTGCTTTTCTGTAGTAAAACATTTGCATACTTTGACAATTAAAGGTCTTAATTTTGCCTGATCTGAGAGATTGGACTAAAAACCTGATCTGCCCTGGAAAAGGTAAGGTATGAGATATAATTGTATGAGATATAATTAAACCTCTCAAAATTAAACGATCTAACTATAAAACACGATATATATTTTATATAATTATAATTTATCGGAAAAGGGGCCTTTTTTAACTTCCCGAAGGATGTAAGGTGACTCCAGAAGTTCAAAGAGATTTTCAGTTTTTCTTCCCTTCTTCTGCCTGCTATACCGGATTTCTCCTGACTGCCGGAGGAAAACTTCATAGATCCTCATAAACTGCTCGAACTCCGACTCCGTAAGCTCTATTAACCCTTCTCTCCCCGCTAACCAGTCATAGACCTGCAGAAGGACAATTTCTCTTACTCTTTTTAGACCTTCTTCTTCAGGCTCTTCAGGTGCTTTTTCAAAGTAGAGAGTGTTTTTCAGCTTCGGAGACCAGGCTGCAAAAACCCGCCTGAAATTTAAAACCTGTATTGGAACTTTTTCCCCGAGGTCGGGCCTAGTATAATAATACCTGTCCTGAGAAAAAATCTCTCCTTCCAGACTCACCACCTGCCGGTATACCTCGATTTCAGATATTTTTCATGGATTTTCTTCATACGAAAACCCATGTAAAGCCCTACGAAGAGTCCGCTCAGGTGAGCTGTGTGGGCTATCATGTCCGACGAATTGACCATTAGAAAATCAAAAGCAGCAAACAGCAATAAGGCATGCTTTAAACGCATAGGGATAAAATACACATATACCCTTATATTTGGCTCAAGTACGGTAAGGGCTGCAAAAACCCCATAAATCGCTCCGCTAGCCCCAATCATAGGACCAGGGTAAATGTTGAAAATAGGCTGGCTTAAGAAAGTGTACCCTATTGCAGATAGAATTCCTGCAGTGAAAAAGATCCCCAGGAGTTGTTTATTCCCTACCCTTCTCTCGAGTGCAGTCCCGAAGAAATACAGGACGAGCATATTAAAAAAAAGATGCCATAATCCGTTGTGCAGGAAAATGTATGTGACAAGCGTCCATGGCCTTGCCAGTATAGAACCGGGATCAAACTGAAAAGCACTTATATAGAGAGACCCCATGCCCGGAACCATTTCCAGAAAAAAAGAAATTACGCACAGGGCAATAATTGCCATCGATGGGCTTGTAGAAACAGAACTTTTGATTCTGTCGGTTGTTCCGCCTCGAGACTCGTATGGTGTATCACGGTTAAACATGTTCCAGTTACTCTCTATTTTAATCCAGTATAAAAGTATTGAATAAAATCACCTGAATAATAAGGCAAGTTTTAAAAGGCAACTTAGAATGTCTCAAAGTGGATCAGGAAATGTTATTCAGATACAAGATGTTGTCCAAACACAAGAATATTATCCAAACATAAGCTCAGGAACAAATAACAGGTACGTAAATTGATCCATAGCAAGGTTCATAGCCTGAAAAAGCTGCCGTAAGAGAATCTCATACTTTAAGCCGATCCCAAAAATTTATGTTATAAATTTCGAAGTTCTTACATTTGGAATCCTGTACTTTAAATCTCAAATATTGAAAACCCCGATAAGCAAAGTGATTAACTGCAAATTTCAGATAATCAAATTGATTGGTTTTGACCCCCAACTTTGGAAACAAGCAATCTCGAATCTCGAACTTTTTTAATGTAATAATGTAATGGTATGATTCCATGATATTAATAGTATCAGGCTTCCAGAAGCAAGTCCAGAACTATTTTTAAATAAGAATGAGTATTATTTAAATCAAAGAATTTATTGATAAATATTCAAATGTGAGAATCATATTTATTCCTTTCCTGAAAAAAATCATGAAAACGGTTTACAGCGTTTACTGTGTAAATTGGTTTAGGGAACGTACCGATATAAATAAGTTTTGATATTTTCATAAGAAAAAAAAGTATAATAAATATAATTATTATTATGAATATTAGATTAAAGATGGTATGGAATAATTTGAATTTTATTTTTGCGAAATTAGATATTCAAGTAAGAAGAATCTTTAAAATTATTTGTTGCTAGTATGAAAAAAAGAAATAAATAATAACAAATATTAAAATCAATGGAAAAAAATATTGAAGCTCAAGAATATTAAATAAAAAAACCAATATCAGAAGGCATTGAATACTTTTTTTACATTACAGATCTTCTGGCGTTTTATTTGAAAGTGTGCGTCTCTTCATTCCATTTTACCCTACTCGAAATAGGGTGTTACAAATTAGAAAATGTTATATAGATTTGGTACATTTAGACTTTTAATTAGTGTTCATTATCCATCGGTAGCGACCTCTGCTCAAGATTTAGGTCTAAATCGTTGGTAAAAACGGTTTTTTTGAGATATAGGGCGTAAAAAGGGATTTGGAAGAGAGATTAGGCCCTAAAAACGACTTTTACAAGAAAATATTCCCTATAAAAACGTTTTTATTTGAAAAAACGTTGGTAAAGCAATAAATGCTCGAATATAGAGCTAAGAACGTTTTACCAGAGAACGTCATTTAAATGGTTGTAACTTTAAAGCATACGGCAAGATATATAATGTATAATCATTAAGAATGTGCCGTATAATGAATTACAATCGTCTTGGCGAAGTCGACTTTAAACAAATTTAGGAGGTAAAGCTCAGATGAGCAAACTAACTACCGGGAGTTTTTCTATAGAAGATCTGGAATCCGTTCAGATCACTATTAACAACATTGTAGGGGCAGCAAAGGAGGCTGCTGAAGAAGCAAAAGAACTCGGTCCGATGGGTCCGACTCCGTTTCCTGGGATCGCAACTTTAAGGGACTGGAGTTTTACGCTATTCGACCGTTACGAACCAGTGTACACCCCTATGTGTGACCAGTGCTGCTACTGTACCTTTGGACCGTGCAACCTGGAAGGAAACAAGAGAGGTGCCTGTGGTATCGACATGAAAGGACAGGCTGCAAGGGAATTCTTCCTCCGCTGCATCACCGGGTGTGCCTGTCACAGCGCCCACGGCCGTCACCTACTCAACCACATCATCGAGCTCTTTGGGGAAGAAATGCCCATCAACATGGGTGCATCAAACGTCATTGCCCCCAACATCCAGCTTGTTACAGGAAGGCAGCCCAAGACCCTTGGAGACCTCAAACCCATAATGGAATATGTTGAAGAAGAACTGGGCCAGCTGCTTGCAACCATCCACGCAGGCCAGGAAGGAGCAGCAATCGACTACGACAACAAGTCAATGCTTGCAGGTGTTCTGGACCACGTGGGAATGGAAGTTTCCGATATCGCTCAGGTCACAGCCCTTGGTTTCCCGAAGTCCGACCCTGATGCCCCCCTCGTGCAGGTAGGTATGGGAACAATTGACCCCAAGAAGCCCGTTATCATTGCAATCGGGCACAATGTTGCCGGGGTTACCTACATCATGGACTACATGGAAGACAACGACCTGACCGACAAGATGGAAATCGGAGGTCTCTGCTGTACCGCATTCGACATGACCAGGTACAAGAGAGAAGACCGCCAGGCCCCCTATGCAAAGATTGTCGGTTCCCTTGCAAAGGAACTCAAAATCGTCCGTTCCGGAATTCCTGATGTAATCGTCCTTGACGAACAGTGTGTAAGAGCTGACCTCGTCCAGGAAGGCCAGAAACTTAAGATCCCCGTCATTGCATCCAACGACAAGATCATGTACGGCCTACCTGACAGGACTAACGATGATGTTGATGCGATCATCGAGGACATCAAGTCAGGAGCAATCCCGGGTTGTGTGATGCTGGACTATGAGAAGCTCGGAGAGCTCGTACCCAGGATTGCCATGGAAATGGCCCCGATCCGCGATGCCGAAGGCTTAACCGCTATCCCCTCCGACGAAGAAATGAAAGCACTTGTCGGCAAGTGTGTGGAGTGTGGCGAATGTAAGATCGCATGTCCTGAGGAACTGGACATTCCGGAAGCAATGGCAGCAGCCAAGGAAGGGGACCTCAATGCACTTGAAGCCCTGCACGACATCTGTGTTGGATGCCGCAGGTGTGAACAGGTCTGCAATAAGGACATCCCGATACTTGATGTGATCGAGAAAGCCGCCATGAAGGCCATCTCTGAAGAGAAAGGTCTGGTAAGAGCCGGAAGAGGTCAGGTAAGTGACGCAGAAATCAGGGCAGAAGGCCTGAACCTGGTTATGGGTACCACCCCTGGTGTCATCGCAATCATCGGCTGTGCCAACTATCCGGCAGGTTCCAAAGACGTCTACAACATCGCAGAAGAATTCCTCAAGAGGAACTACCTCCTTGTAGTGTCCGGATGTTCAGCAATGGATATTGGTATGTACAAGGATGAGGACGGAAAGACTCTCTATGAGAGGTACCCCGGCAGGTTCGAAAAAGGAAACATCCTTAACACCGGATCCTGTGTTTCGAACTCTCACATCTCAGGTACAGTCCACAAGGTCGCTGCAATATTCGCAGGCAGGAACCTTTCAGGCAACCTGGCAGAAATTGCTGACTACTCCCTGACCCGTGTAGGTGCAGTCGGGCTTGCATGGGGTGCATACTCCCAGAAAGCAGCCGCTATCGGCACCGGGTGCAACATGTATGGTATCCCGGCAGTGCTCGGCCCGCACAGCTCCAAGTACAGGAGAGCCCTGATTGCCAAGAACTACGACGAGTCCAAGTGGAAAGTCTACGACGGTAGGAACGGACAGGAAATGGCAATCCCGCCAGCACCCGAATTCCTTATAACCACCGCAGAGACCTGGCAGGAAACCTGCGTAATACTGGCAAAGAACTGCATCCGCCCGTCCGACAACAACATGGGCAGGTCCATCAAGTTGACCCACTGGATGGAACTCAGCGAGAAGTACCTCGGTGTCATGCCCGAAGACTGGTGGAAGTATGTCAGGCACGAAGCCGACCTCCCGCTCTCCAAGCGTGAAGAGCTCCTCAAGAAGCTCGAAGCCGAGCACGGATGGGAGATCGACTGGAAGAAGAAGAAAATCATTTCCGGCCCGGCAATCAAGTTCGATGTCTCCGCACAGCCAACTAACCTCAAGAGACTTTGCAAGGAGGCCTGAAAATGGTAGACACTACAAAGAACACAAAGCTGTTTACCACCTACGGTGTAAAGACCTCAAAAGCCATCACCACTGAAATTGCAGCCAAGTTGATTTCAAAGGCAAAGAGGCCACTATTCGTAATCGGGACCGCAGGCCTCACCCCCGAAGTCCTGGATCGCGCAGTTAAGATCGCAAAGGCAGCCAACCTGCCCATAGCCGCAACCGGCAGCTCAATGCTTGGATTTGTGGGCAAGGACGTGGATGCCAAGTACATCAACGTGCACCAGCTTGGTTTCTACTTAACGGACCCCAACTGGCCCGGACTCGACGGCAAAGGGAACTATGACACAATCATTACTCTGGGCCACTACAAGTACTACATCAACCAGGTACTGACTGCAACCAAGAATTTTACCAACGTAAAATCAATTTCAATCGACAAAAACTACATCCAGAACGCAACAATGTCCTTTGGGAACCTGAGCAGGGAAGACCACATTGCCGCACTGGACGAGGTAATTGACCTTTTATAAATTTGAATTAGGAGGCAACATATAATGGCAGAAGAATTCCCATTTGAGATCTCCCCAATGTTCGAAGGAGAAAGAGTAAGAAAAGAAGGCATGTTTGTTGAACTCGGAGGCCCGAAGTCCGTCGGTCTGGAACTTGTCCGAGCAGCGCCCATGGATGAAATTGAGGACGACAAAGTAACAATTATCGGTCCCGACCTCAAGCAGCTGGAAGAAGGCAAGACCTATCCCTGGGCAATGATCTTTAACATTGGCGGAGAACTTGTCGAGCCTGACCTCGAATCTGTCGTAGAAAGGCGTGTCCACGACTTCATCAACTACTGCCAGGGCATTATGCACCTGAACCAGAGATATGATGTCTGGATGAGAGTTTCCAAGGACACAGCCGGGAAGATGGACTCCTTTGAGCCCTTCGGAAAAGCTGTAATGATGCTCTTCAAGAGCGAACTGCCCTTTATTGAGAAGATGCAGGTGACCTTCTACACCGACCAGGCCGAAGTCGAGAAGAAACTCGTAGAAGCAAAGGATATCTTCAAGGCAAGAGACGCAAGGACAAAAGACCTGCACGATGAAGATGTGGATGTCTTCTACGGATGCACCCTCTGTCAGTCCTTTGCTCCGACCAACGTCTGTGTGGTTTCCCCGGACAGAGTTTCCCTCTGCGGTGCAATCAACTGGTTCGATGGCCGTGCAGCAGCAAAGGTAGACCCCGAAGGCCCACAGTTCTCAATTGACAAGGGCGAGGTCCTTGATGCCAAGACAGGAGAATACTCCGGAGTTAACGACATTGCCAAGAAGCTTTCCAGCGGCGAATTCGACAAAATCAAACTCCACTCCTTCTTTGACTCCCCGCACACATCCTGTGGCTGCTTCGAAGTAGTTGGGTTCTATATCCCTGAAGTCGATGGTATTGGCTGGGTAGACAGAGAATACCAGGGAATGGCCCCTAACGGTATCGGATTCTCCACAATGGCCGGTCAGACTGGCGGCGGAAAGCAGATCGTTGGTTTCCTCGGTGTAGGTATCAATTACTTCTACTCCCCCAAGTTCATCCAGGCCGATGGCGGATGGAACAGAGTAGTGTGGCTACCTGCCAAATTCAAAGACAAAATCACCGATTCAATCCCTGCTGACATAAAGGACAAGATCGCAACAGAGAACGATGCAACTGACATTCAGTCTCTGAAAGCCTTCCTGCAGGATAAGAGTCACCCGGTTGTTGCCACCTGGGTAGCAGCTGAAGAAGAGGAAGAAGAAGAGGAAGAAGAAGAGGAAGTAGCAGTCGCAGCCGCTCCAATGATGATGCCTGCAGCTGGCTTCCAGATGCCTGCAATGCCAATGATGTCCGGCGGTTCAGGTAGCGGAATAAAGCTGACCTTCAAGAACGCAAAGATCACCATTGACAGGATGATCATCAGCGAGAAGAAGGAAAAGAAATAACTGAGTGACGACAGGCTATTGCCTAAAACAGAAAAACAATCCAAAAGGGGTATGCTGTGACTAAAGTAATTGCAATAACGGGAAAAGGCGGAACTGGTAAAACAGCGGTAGCGGCTCTTCTGATCCGCTACCTTTCCAAAAACGGGAAGTTTACACTGGCAGTTGATGCAGACGCAGATACTAACCTGCCTGAGACCCTTGGCTGTGAAAACGTAAAAACAATCGGGGATGCAAAGGAATTCCTGCAGGCTGAAATCACAAAACCGAGGCCTGATAACCCCGATATGAACAAGGAATCGGTACTCAAAAGTAAAGTATATGAGATCATTGAAGAAATGCCGGGATACGACCTGCTGGTAATGGGCAGGCCCGAAGGTTCAGGCTGCTACTGCTATGTAAACAACCTCCTCCGTGGCATCATGGACAAACTGATCGTGAATTATGATGTAGTTGTCATTGATGCGGAAGCCGGGCTTGAGCATTTCAGCCGGAAAATAATCC
>NZ_JJOV01000029.1:0-20921 GCF_000979385.1 Methanosarcina sp. 2.H.A.1B.4 | reverse complement strand
ACTCTCTAAGGGCTAGAGACTGCGCCAGCGAAAACTGGAATCCGAAAGGAAGCTCAAGTACATATTTTCACCTGCGGAACGCGGGGAAGAGCTTGGGGACTTGCCCTCAATAGAGGGAGGAATGAACCAAGAAGCCACTCAGTCTTTAGCTGAGTGGTAGTTCACTTTTGTCTCTATTTACTTTTTCCCGGGTTTTTCTACCCAAACTGAATAATTTTTTTTGGTAAGAGAAACGTTTTTATCCTGACCAGTCGTTTATACTTTTGCGTAAAATTTTTTTATATTCTGTATTTTAAATTTGAACGGGGGTTCTAGCATTAAAGTTCTCGGATTGGTGGGTAGTCCTAAAGTCGATGGTAATACCTCAAGACTTGTTAATGCAGTTCTTGAGGGAGCTGCGGAAAAGGGGGCAGAAACTGTAGTCTATAACCTTGCCTCTCTTGATATCAAAGGCTGCGATGCCTGCTATAGGTGCCAGGAGCATGGTTGCTGTGTTATAGATGATGATATGCAGAAACTTTATCGAGAAATTCAAACCGCAGATGTTCTCGTGCTCGGTTCTCCTGTATATATGTGGCAGATGACAGCCCAGACAAAACTCCTTATTGACCGCATGACAGCTTTCTTAAGGCCGGATTTTTCGAGCAGGTTTGACAATAAAAAACTAATCCTTGTCTTTACTCAGGGAATTCAGGATAGGGATGCCTTTAAACCGTATTTCGAATCCACAGCAGGTCTTCTTTACTATCTGGGTTTTGATGTTCTGGATACAATCGTTGCAGCAGGCACGGATAAGCTTGAAGTTGAATTTAGGCCCCAGTTGCTGGATAAAGCAAAGGCCCTTGGGAAATTGGTCTCGGTTTCACACATTCCAGACCCGGAGTGCAGAAAGGTCGAATCAAGCTCGACGCCATCTCTCTGAATTTCCCCGCATCCTTTTTTCTGCCTTTTTCATTTTTTAATTTATTTTTCTTTTTTAAACTTCAAGAAACTCATCCGGATATTCGGCAATCCCGCCGGCCCCTTCAAGAGCTCCTTTCTTTAACTCCAACGCCATAAACGCTTCAACCGGTTCTCCAAAAGGATCTTTTATACCCCACTTTCCTGTCGGCTCAAACCCAAACTTCGGATAATATTCAGGATGCCCGAGGACTATGACAGAATCGTATCCAAGCTGCAGGCAAGCCTTGAGTCCTTCTCTTATGAATTCTCCTCCAATGCCCTGTTTCTGGAACTCAGGCTTAACTGCAATCGGGGCAAGAGAGATTGTGTTTTTTTCCTTTCCTTCCGTAGATCTGATCTTTATCGGAAAAAGAGTATATGACCAGCTATCTTTCCATCAACCTCAGCTACAAGCGAAAGTTCAGGGACAAATTTCGGGTTTTTCCTGAGGGTTTCAACGAGTTTTCCTTCCGCAGGCTGCCCGAAGTCAAGGTTGTTTACTTCGGTTATAGCAGGATAGTCAGGAGGGGTTTCTGGGCGGATTTTAAGGATCATATTAATCACTGCCTCTCTTTTTATAGCTCTATTTTTTCCTTTTAAAGCGCTGGAAAATCTGAAGATAAGGAAACTACAGGAATCATTCTTCAGTAGTATTCAGTAGCAAGATGATTCTGGTTTAAACTATAAAACGGTCTTTTCTTTTATTTCGGATTAATGTCCCCATATTTAGCAGGATTTATATGTTTGATGTATTCTTTTAAATAAAGTTTAAGAAAATCAGTTTTGGTCTTCAATTCTTAAATTTATCTTTCCCACTAAAAAGCTGCAAAACGGAGCCCCCATTCATGATCCCCCTTTTCAATGCAGGAAAAATAGCGCTTGGAAGCATTAAAAGTGCAAAGATGCGTTCGACCCTTACAGTTCTGGGAATCGTTATCGGAGTTGCGGCTGTGATTGCAAACGTGTCCCTTGGGGCAAGCTTCAACCAGCACTTTACGAATGAAGTAAACAACATCGGCTCAAATTTCATTTATATTCAGGGGATGCAGCCAAAGCTTTTTTACGACAATCAGCTGAAGATAGTTGAAAATACGCCCGGGGTGTCCGGGGTTTCGCCTTTGAAGTCCCAGACTGCTGAAGTTACGTACATGTCCGAGACCAAAAGCATCATGATAAGCGGGGTAGGGGGAGATTATGATGAGGTTGCAAATACCCAGCTCGGGGAAGGCACCTTTATTAATGACAATGATGGGTATGTCGCAATTATCGGGCACGATATTGCAAACGAAAAGTTTGGCAGGCCCATTTCAGCCAGAAACTCCATAGATATAACCTTCAGGGTGGGGGAAGACGAGAAAATCACAAAAACCTTCAAGGTTAAGGGAATAATCCAGAACCCGGATAATACCATGGTCCAGGCGTACAACGATAACGAAGCTGTCCTGATCCCTATCGATGTCATGAACGAGATTCTTGGCGAAACGGACTATGGAGGGGTTTTTGCAATGGCTGAAGATCCTGCAGAGATTCAGGAAACCTCAGATGAAGTGGACAGGCGTCTTGCCCGGAGCTTCGGGATTTCCGAAAGGGACCTTGAGGACAAAGATTCGCGGCCCTACATGATGGTGAACCAGGCTGAGGTTTTAGAGCAGACTGACATGATGGCAGCAGCACTCAGCTCTTTCCTGACAGCGGTTGCCCTGATTTCCCTTCTTGTAGGCTCCATAGGGATCATGAACATCATGCTCGTAAGCGTTACCGAAAGGACAAGGGAAATAGGGGTGCTCAAATCTCTTGGCTTCACAGGCTTTGACATCCTTTTTCTTTTCATGATCGAGTCAATCCTGCTTGGAGTCTTCGGGGGTATTCTCGGAGGCGCTCTTGGAATTGCAGGCGCATACAGCGTGGAAACCCTCCTTAACCTGCCTGTGGTCTTCCCGTTAAGCCTGATTGTTGCCGGGTTTCTCGTTGCTGTCGCTGTCGGGTTCGTCTCAGGCGTCTATCCCGCAAGAAAAGCCGCAAAAATGAAGCCTGTGGACTCGCTCAGATACGAATAAGATTCTCTAAACTAACCTCAAATTATTGAAAAAAGAGCTTGAAAATTATCAGGGTCAGAACAAAAAGCCCAAGCCCCATCCGGATAAGAACCTTCCCCCGCTCAAAAGGCTCTCTTCTGGCTTTCACTGCTCCATAACTCAGCTGGCCCAGGCCCGGTCCTACCGGGAATATAAGAGGCCAGGTGTAAACCCAGCTTTCCCAGTTTCCTGTTACGTACTGGTAAAAGAGTAGCAGGCCAAACATGTTAAGAGTCCAGCTGAGAGAGGCAATCCATTCTCCAATCCGACTCTCTGTTTCCAGGGATGTAGCAAAAAGAAACATTCCGGAAACAACAAGATAGAATGGAAAAGTAAATTTCCCCAGGTGGATTTGCATGGAAACTATCAGGCCAAACACCACCGTAAGAAGAAAAAATACAAGGAAAGCTGTTATTATACTGTGGTCTTTTCTTTTCTCCCAGTTTTCCTTCATGGCACCCCAGGCTCGAGAGTTCTTATTCCTGCAATGTAATTCCGGTTGAATCATTATGCACCATCCATTTTATGCACCATTCTTTATAATTATGTAGCATACAATACTCCAATAGCACACAATGCTCTTTCATTCAGGAGAAGTCAGGATTTCCCCTGACCCGAAGGATAATAATATTTCCGGCATAATTGAGTTATATGCATAAAGGGGGTTTGTGACTGGCACAAGATAAAATCGAGAAACCCGAAGAGGAATGGAAAAAGGTTCTCACTTCTGAACAATATCACGTTTTGAGGCAGAAAGGTACCGAGAGGCCCTTTTCGGGGGATCTTTATTATAACAAAGAAAAAGGGGTCTATACCTGTGCTGCCTGCGGGCAGGAACTCTTTTCTTCCGATACCAAGTTCGAGTCAGGGACCGGTTGGCCCAGTTTTTCTGATGTTATTGCCAGCGACAAAGTCAGGCTTCAGGAAGACACCAGCCATTTCATGCGCAGGGTTGAAGTTGTCTGCTCCCGCTGCGGAGGGCATCTGGGGCATGTCTTCGATGACGGGCCGAAACCTACGGGAAAACGCTTCTGCATAAATGCCGTTTCCCTTGACTTCAAGAAGAAACCTGAATAAGGAAAATCCGAAGAAGAATAGTCCGAAGAAGAATAATCCGAAGAAGAATAATCCGAAGAAGAACAATCCGAAGAAGAATAATCCGAAGGGTAAAGTAAGGTCCAAAAGGCCCGAAGGATGAAATCAAGGGAGCTTAAAAGGGGGCTTGAAGAAATCTGAAACCTTCTAAAACACAGGTGGAGCTGGTCGGGTTTATCATCTTTCTGTTTCTTTACCTTGCCCTTTTTAATCTGCTGTTTAGCCTGAAAGGGTATGAATCTCCCGTCTTTGCTCCGGGAACCCTTCTTTTTTCCTTTCTCGGATACTGGCTGGCCGGGTACCTGTACGACAGGTATCTGAAATGATGGTCAGTCTTTTGGAGAGAGCCGGCGGGAAAGCCGGCGGGTCGAAAGATAGCATGATTTATCTGACCTGGGCGAGCATTTCTATATAGAATCTTTATCTATGGGTACTTTCATAAGCTTTATTATAAATTACACCAATTTTCAGGGCAGATGTTCAAAGCAATTATTTTTGATGTGGACGGCGTCCTTGTGGATTCCATGCGTTTTCATGCTGATGCATGGGTTGAAGCTTTCCGGGAAGCAGGGATTTCCATCAAAAGGGAAGATATCTATGAAATCGAAGGTGGAAATGACCGGGGAATAGTCAGATCCATCTTCGAAAAATCAGGAAAAAACCCCGGCCCTGAGGATTTCGAGTCTATTCCCCGAAGAAAGCGGGAAATTCTTGACCTCAGCCTGATAAAGCCTTTTGACGGTGTGGTCAGTTGCCTGGACAAGCTGAGGGATAAGTTCCGGCTCGCCCTGGTCTCAGGTTCAAGCCGTCTGGTTGTGGGGACTGTAATTGAAAATTTCTTTTCCGGCATATTCGAGGTAGTTGTCACGGGTTCGGACGTCGAGAACGGAAAACCTGCTCCTGAGCCTTACCTGAAAGCAGTTGAAAAACTCTCCCTGTCGGAGGATGAGTGCCTGGTTGTGGAAAACGCCCCTATGGGAATCGAAGCTGCAAAAAACGCAGGGCTTTACTGTGTAGCGGTCGCAAGCACACTCGGACCCGAAAGGCTGCAGCATGCAGACCTTGTGTTTGAAAACCATGCTGAGCTTTTCAGGTATTTCAAAAGCCTGATGCACGATTGACCTGATGCATGATTGGTCTGATGCATGATTGGTCTGATGCATGATTGGTCTGATGCATGATTGGTCTGATGCATGATTGGTCTGATGCATGATTGGTCTGATGCATGATTGGTCTGATGCATGATTGGTCTGATGCATGATTGAATTTTATCTCCAGAGCCGGAAAAATTCAATTCAGGCTACATTTAAGGCAAATGTTCGAAAAGGCTGGAAAAGAGGCTTTTCAGGAGGCATCTGGTCCTGCTTCTTTTTCGAGCAGTTCCCTGATGGCTTTTGGTCCGTCCAGCTCGTTTGCAAGCTTGCGGAGCCGCTCGGTCTTATTCCTATACGCTTTGTCTTCCAGGACTTCCCGGATGCATTCCAGAATGACCGCTGGAGGGGTAGAGTAACTTAGTTTTCTTCCGTAGCCCTCTTCTTCGACCACTTCGGCGTTGCTTTCCTGTTCGTTATGCCCCTCGTCCGGGAAAGAGATGATCGGGATTCCGAAACTTAAAGCTTCCATCATTGTGCTGTGCCCTCCGGGGGCGATCACGGCATCGGAACTCTTGAAGTAGGGGAAGGGGTCTTTTATAAACTGGAGTACCTGCACGTTTTCCGGAAGATCAGTGAATTTTGAAGGGTCAAGGCTAGGGCCGGAAATGAGAGTGTAGTGGATGCCGGAATCGAGCTTTGCGGTTTCGAGCACTTTCCTGAAAATCGGTTCCCTGTACCCGAAACCTCCAATAAGGGAGATGATGTGGGGCTTTTTGAGGGAGATTTCTTCAACTTCGTCGTACTTTTTCTGGATCAGGGGGCCGCTGTAAAAAAGTTTTTCCCGGATTTTGTGGGTAAAACTCAGGTTCTTCCTGCAGACCGTGTAGGGGAGGGGATAGTCAGGGATGATTATCCTGTCAACCATCTCGAAGATCTGGTTGTACACCTTTTTGGTCAGTTCCCCGAGAAGTCTTATGGGTACGCCCCTGCTTTTGAAAAACTCTTCCATGTTCGACTGGTTAAGGATTAGGTAAACGGGGAGCTTGAGGGCTTTTGCGGCAAGGATTCCAAGGTAATAACTGTCCGAAACCACGGCATCAGGGCCAATATCTCTGGTTAGCTTCAGGATTTTTGGCCCACCCAGGAGCTGGGCGTTTTTCAAGGTTGCTTCTACCGATCCTGTGAAGTCTAAAGCTCCTGCTTTTCCCACCAGCTTGATTTCCGAGGGAATGTCGTGGGCCTTATAACCTACCTTTTCGATAAGCTCTTTCGAGTATCCATATGCTCCGAAGTGAACCTCATGCCCTGCACTCATCATTTCTTTCCCCAGGGCAAGGCAGCGGCTTGTGTGGCCAAGCCCTTCCCCGCATATAAAAATTATTATTTTCATCAGCACAACTCCTTTTCTTCCGGCTTCAGGACTTCTCACTCAAAGGTTTACTGTCTTCCATCTGTCCACTTTCCTGTAGATGTTGTATTAATGGGCAGATAACTATTCTAAATGATCGGATGCCCAATTAAAATGGGAACGGGCTGCCTGAATTAGTTATACTGTTGACCATTAAAGTCATATGAATGTAGTAAAAATCCGGGCTAAAGGTTTGCGGGCCAAAAAAGTGAAAAGAATCGAACAGTACTGAAATATGCAGAAATGTACTGTGAGAAACAAAAATGTGCAGTATAAAGTAAATGAAACTGGAAAAAGAAAAAATGAGAACTGAGGGCTTATAAGCCGTAGTTCTCTGGAAGGAAGACTTTAACTTCACTCTTGTACTTTGTGAGGCAGTCGTCCATGAATTTGTCCATGTCGTCCGTAAGGGAGTCCAGGGATGCCTTTGCGTCTGCGAGTGCTTTGGTTTCGAACCTGGAGAGTGCGAGTTTGCCTGCAGCACCTTCGCTGACGATGTCACAGCATTCGATTGCAGCGTTCTTTGCTCTGAGGTAGATATCGTTTCCGTCCTTAACAATTGCCTGGCCGACCTTGTATGCGTTGTCGTATGCAAGCACGTAGGACTGGGGGTCTCTGTACCTGTCGGAGAGCATGAAAAGGTCCCTGAGAACTTTTTCGTTCTTGGTTTCAAGAGCAGTGTTCATGAGGGCACAGTCGTATGCGAGGTTCTCGGACCAGCACTGAACTGTGGTACCACCGAATTCACCGTGGTATTCAACGGACTCGTTGGACCAGCAGTCACAGCACTGCATAATGAGGTTACCCATTACGTCGGAGTGAGCGCAGGTGGAAGTCTTACCTTCCTGGGTCATTGGCATACCGGTGATGGCTTTGACAATGATGTTTTCATAGCCGCAGTCCTTTCCGGGGCCAACTGCACCGCATTCGTATGCGACGAGGGATCTGGGGGCGGAAATTGCCCTTGCGATGATTGCGAGGGTGTGGGCAAGGTTCTTGTCGAGCAGCCCGCCGCCGATGAACATTGCGGTGTTTGCCTGGGCGCAGTCGGTGTCACCAGCTGCTACAGTGCCGGTCTTCTTTGCAATTGCTGCAATGTCGGACCAGATCATTTCCATGTCCATGGAGCCGAGGCAGCCGATTGAGTAGAGCATACCGGGGATATCGTTCCTGAGTACGGCGTGGTCGAATACTTCCTTACCACCCATGCTCTCTACGGAAAGCAGGTCTGCACCGGATTTGGCACACTGTTCAAAGGCTTCGAGGAAGACCGAGTACTTGTCGCCTCTGAGCTGGGGGAATTCTCTGTTCTCACGGATGTCACCAATGGTGTGGCGGAGTGCGCACTTTATGCCGTATTCATCGTGGTATTCTTCCATGATGGTTTTCTGGGCGTGTGCAACTTCTGCTCCCCAGGAGGGGTTGTTGGACATCTGCTGAACGTGTTCAGTTTCAAGGATAATTGCTGGGAAACCGACCTGGACCATTCTTGACATAACGTCGGTTGTGATCCTCTCGTATTCCTTTATGAGTTTTTCCTTGGATGCGCCTGCTTCAGGTCTAGGAGCGTAGTTAATTTCAGGAATTGTGTAGCCAGCACCGATCTCAAGGCCAAGGCCTGCCTTTACGGGGTGCTTGGATACACCGAAGCTCATTTCGTCTGCACTTGCATATGCCATTGAAGTGTATCTTGTTGCTGCCATCTCATTCACCTCAGTGCTTGTGGAATTTGTCTCTTAATGCTGCGATATTGTTGGTACCTGCAATGATTGCATCAGCAATCTTGGGGGCGTCAGCTGCTTCTTCACCGTACACACCGAGTGCATACTGGGACACGAAGTCCTGGTTAACTGCGCCGCCACCGCATGCGAATGGAACCTTTAGACCCTTTTCAACGAGCTTGTCGTTAACTTCCTTGAATGCATACATGGTGGTGGTCATGAGTGCAGTACCGGTGACCATGAGAGGCTTGTTTGCAATAACTGATGCAACAACTTCGTCAACAGGGACATCCCTTCCGAGGTCAACCACATCGTAGCCGTTTGCCCTGAGGAGAGCGGTAACGATATTCTTTCCGATGTCGTGAACGTCACCTTCTGCAACGTGGCAGACAACAGTTCCCTTTGTTACAGGGGCAGTTTCGGAGTTTTCCTTACAGAATTCGATACCGTTGAGCATGGCGTCAGCAGACATCATGACGTTAGGGAGGAAAATTACTCCATCATCGTAGAGCTTGGTGACAACGCCCATACCGACCATGAGGGCATCGTCTATGAGGGTGATCGGGTTCTGGCCTGCATCCATTGCTGCCTGGAGACCCTCGATTACATCATCTTCTTCTCCTTCGAAGATGGCTTTTGCAATCGGGTAAACAAATTCGTCTTTAGGATAAAGCTCTTCTGCGGCTTCTTCAGGAGTCATCTCCTTCTCCAGAGCCACATTGTATCTGGTTAATATCTTTTTCAGACTTGCCTCTGTAAAGTCCAACATATTTCTAAACCTCCATTTAGATTATACAAAAAGGTCCTTGACGTTCCGGATCTGCAGTTTTCCGGATTTATAAGGTCTTGGATGTTCCGGTTTTGCCTTTGTAAAGCTTTTTCTTTCTGTGGTAGTACCCTGAGAAACATCTGAAGTTTCTCTATCTTTGAGGATGTAAATTCCAGATTTCTGAAGTACAATACCGGTGAAAGAATTTCTTTCTCCTGTTCCCGGAACTTTTCCTTTTTTATTGTAGCTCATGTCTGCATGCTGACATGTGTTTACAGCGTAATTAGGGGAAATTATCCCATATACCATAACCGACGGAAATTTTTTCCTGATTTTTACAGGGCAACACGGGGTCTGAAATTTTGAGGACAAGATGCTATTTTCGACCCTCGAATCTTTCCAGTTCTTCTCTCCTGATAAAGGAGCTCTAAATTTTTGGGGCAAATCTGGAATCTCCTCCTCAACATTTTTCAGGAAATTTTTATTTTTAAACAATCCAACTTTTTTTAAACAATGTCGTTATTTAGATAAAGCCTATTAAAAATTTCAATGTTCATATTTACTCTTCCAGTCATACATATACATTTAATATCCCTAGTTGGGGTGCCATTATCTTTTTGAACTCTGGCTAATGATGTCGTTTTTCCTTTAAATTCTCCCTCTTCGTCTCACTGATAAAAATATTTTATCTTGCCCATATTGCGTTTTAAATTATTCATCCAAATTCTTTTATATAAATGGACATATCGGTTATCCCCAGTATATGGCGTAAACTCTTCCTCTTATTAAGGTCGTACAGAACCCGAACGGAATGTAAATCTTTATTCGTCCCTGTGCGAACTTTGCGGTGTCACACGATGCAGATATCCTATATTTACAAAAAAAGAGATAGAAGTGGTTTGAATGAAATCTGAGTTAATAGATGTAGTATTTCGTTCCCAGAAAAGAAGAGACCTCCTCTTACTCCTGGGAGAAGAACCCCGAACAATGGAAGAAATTAAAGTCCTTCTCGATGTTTCTCCCACAGCTATCTTACCCCAGATCAAGAGGTTCACGGACAGTAATCTGGTTATTCACAAAAATGGCAGCTATGAATTGACAGATATGGGGGATCAGGTGTTCAAAAAAGTCAGATCCCTTGTTGACGTCCTAACCCTGGTTGAAAAAGACAACTATTGGATTGAACATGACCTGGGTGGAATCCCTCAGTATCTTCTTGGCAGGATAGGGGATCTTAAGGACTGCAAGCTGGTCAAAGCCGATCCCAGCCAGATATTCGAACCGAATACGGAACTTTTGAAGTTCTTTTCATCTTCCTGCTATCTCATGGTTTTTTCATCCTTTTACAGGCCTGAGTTTCTTCCCCTTTATTCAAAGCTCGGAAGGCTTGATTCAGAGGTTTCCCTTATTTTTACGGAATCGGTACTCGAGAAGTTCCTGCACAACTATGAACGGAAAATAAGGAAATTTGCCACTCTGGAGAACACCGAACTTTTCGTCTGTCAGGATGGTGTAAAAATTGCCGAGCTTATTGTCTCTGATCGCGGGATGATGATTTCTCTCTTTGACAGCCAGGGTAGGTTCTATCACGACTATATGTGCTGTTCCGAGCCTCAGGCTATTTCCTGGGCAAGAGAGCTCTTTGATTTCTATAAATCAAGGTCATTAAAGGTCGAGGGTGAGAAGAGCATTGACAGTGTTATATGCACATCCGAAAACGGATCTTTATCGGAATCTATGCTGTTAAGCCTTCACTGATATCTACTGATGTATTAACAGATTTAATACAGGTTTGAAGCTTTAATCCAAAATAAGTAAGGTGACTGAGATTCTCCAGATTTACTGGAATTATTCGAGTTACTGAAATTATTCGAGTTACTGAAATTATTCGAGTTGCTGGAAATTATCCCGGGTAGCTGAAAAATTCCTGTTCAATCCGAAATAACTCCAAATAATCTTAATTAAGACCTTATTTAATCTCAAATTCCTTTCCTGAGGGAGGCTGAATCGAATGAGTATGGAACTGCAGTTAATAGATACTATTTTCTTTTCGGACAAAAGAAAAAATTTGCTTCTATTCCTGAAGAACGGGCCAAAAACGATTGAAGAGATCAAGACTGAGCTTGAAGTCAGTTCTAGCCCTATTATGGCTCAGATCCGTATCCTGATCAAAGACGGGTTGCTGGTGCAGAAAGACGGCAGTTACGAACTCTCTGTAAAAGGGAAGCTTATAGTTCCCAAAATGGAACCCCTCCTCTCCACATTCCGGGTTTTTGATGAAAACCATGATTACTGGGCAAGGCAGAACCTTAGCACCCTTCCTTCTCACCTGCTTGACCGGATCGGGGAGCTTGGCAAGTGTATGGAGCTTGTGCCTGAGAGAACTCATATCTTTGATTACCCTCCTGAAATCATGGACCCCCTTTACAGATCAAAAACGGTCATGGAAGTCTCTTCGTTTTTCCGCCCGGGGTATCCGGGTCTCTATCTGGACCTTGCGAATAAAGGAGTAGAAGTTTCTCTGGTTCTGGAAAAACCCATATACAGGAAACTGGTTTCCGATCACAGACAGGAGGCCGGAGAGTTCCTAAAAATGGAAAATACGCAGATCTTTGTCTGTGACAATAAAATCGAACTTGCTTCCAGCCTTGTTACGGACCGCTTTATCTCGATATCTATGATCTCAAAGGACGGAAGGTACTATAACCATGAAATGGTGAGCTTTGAAAAAAGCGCTCTTGAATGGGGGAAGGAACTTTTCAACTATTACAGGGAAATGTCTGAGCAGATTACACAGGTTTGAACAGATTATACAAATTTACTTTTTTTCGATTCTAAAAATTAAAGTAGCCTCAAAGCCTAACTTTCTTTACCATGATAAAGCGATGTCTGCCTCCGGTCCTTGACGAAAACACCGAGATCCTTATTCTGGGGTCTCTCCCGAGTGACGAGTCCATCCGCAAACAGCAGTACTACGGAAACCCGGGCAACGACTTCTGGAGGCTGGTCGGCTGCGCAATCGGAGAAAACCTTCAGGATATGGATTATAAAACGAGGCTTGAGACTCTGAAACGCAACAGAATCGGGTTATGGGATGTGTTTAAAGCCGGAAGCCGGGATGGAAGCCAGGACTCAAAAATCAAGGACGAAGAAATAAACGATTTTTCATGTCTGAATAAAAGGGTTCCGGAGCTGAAGCTTGTCTGTTTCAACGGCAAAAAATCAGGGGAATATGAACCTTTCCTGAGAAAAATGGGCTATGAGACTAAAGTCCTGCCCTCTTCAAGCGGGATGAACCGAAGATTTTTTAAAATTAGGGAATCTGAGTGGGAAGCTGCTCTTAAGCGCTAAAAGCTGTTCCTGTCAGCCACCTCACTTTTTCCCACGGGTTCGAATACTGTGGTTTTCGTTCCCAGAGCGAACCTTAAAATGTGAATTCCGGGGATTAGTCGGTCTTTATAGCTCCTATGGGGCAGGCTTCTTCACAGGCTCCGCAGTCCACACATTCATCTTCGTCTACAACTGCATAGCCTTCATTTTCGTCAATAATGATTGCTTCTACAGGGCACTCTTCCACACAGGTCCCGCAGCCTGTACATTCCTCTTTGTTGATTTTTGCTGGCATGAATTTTTACTCCTTTGCTTTGTTGAAGTATAATCTGGTTCTTCCTTTCTATTCCTTTTTATTTATATATTTATGTGCCAGCTCATCCTTGTCATTTTTACCTGGTGATGGAATTTCCTTGCCTGAGCTGCAAATCCGTCCCTTTTTTCGGTACTCTTTTTAGGAAAGTTCTCTCCATTTTTTGTTCCATTTTGAGATATTGGGGATAAATTTTTTGTATACATCTAATTGTTTTTTACGTTGTCCCCAAACTGTCAAACATAATTTGACTAAACATATAAAAAAATATAATCCAAAATTCCGTCTCAATTGTTCTTGAAGATGGGACTCTCTTTCAACATAAAAGTTAAGCTTTCAAACTTAATTCTGCCTTTTATTGCTTATTTGATGACTTTGTCCAGTGTCCGTGTTCTATCCATTTTACTGAAGTGTATGTATTAAACATATTATTAAATTTTAATATATCTTTATAAAATAAAAGAGTATATCTTCTACTGAAAAAGTCTTAAACTCTCTCACAAAATTAAATATCACGATCCTGGTGCATTACATGGACATAACCATAAAAGATCAAAGCCGTAGGGGCCTGGCTAGGGGGATAATTCGCCATTCATCGATTTATTTCCTTATTTTTCTGATTATAGTTTTTACTACCTTTGCAATTGGCTGCATTGAAGATGAGCCCTCTCAAAATGTGTCTGATACTCCTCTGGGTGATCAAAACAGTTCCGAACCCAGCATAGATGAAAATATCGAGAAAACGCTGGTGGGACACCAGATCGTATACTATGACATCGCCGGTGAGCCCAGGTATTACAACATCTCCAAAAAAGACATCCGTAATATTGAAAAGTCCGAATCGAACGGGGAAGTAGTATGGATCGCAACGGTCGGATATGGGATGCAATGGGAGATACACCTGAACAGTACCGGTGAATCGATCCTTGAAGAAATTCAATTATTCAGGACCTGAAGAAGGTGTTAGTATAAAAACGAGAATATATATCTTCTTATTATCTATATTCTTATTATCTATATTCTTATTATCCACAACCGGAATCGCAGGCTCGGATGAATTCCATTCGTGTAATGTGACCATTTCTAACGAGCAGGTAAACATCGGACAAATTCCTGTAAACAAAGAAACCCTATTTGCAGCAAAATACGGGCCTGACTGGAACGTTTCGATAGATAGGGACTCAAACCTGCCGAGGAGAATTGTAGGAAGCAGTATAGAACTTACAGGAGTTTCCGAGAAGGCAGAGCCGGAAGTCAGGAAATTCATTGCTGATAACAGCCGGATCTTCGGCCTGGATTCCGTAGAACTGGAGCTTATAAAAGATGACCATGACTGCTCGCTGGATGGAAACGGCAGTGGTATAAGCAACATTGTCTACCGGCAGTTGTACAGGGGGATCCCCGTATATTCCTCCAGGATTGGTGCCACTGTAAACGACGGAAAGCTTGTGGCCCTGGATTCCAGCTACTTTCCTGATATAAAGGCTCCGACGGAAGTGTCAATAAATGAAACCCAGGCTCTCTCTGCCGTGGGCAGTGACCTTGGTATTGATATTGCATTTCCTGCTGTACCATTGAGTTCGGTCTCGCTGGAAGAACTTTCCGGGCCGGAATCCGGAACTGCCTCTGAGAAAAAAGCTGCCAAAGCAGAGCAGGTCTCCCTTGTAATCTATCCTGTGGAAAATGAAGGTAGCTATGAATACCATCTTGCCTACAAAATCGAACTGACTCCTCTCAGGGATCCCCTGAGCGCCTGGGTTTATTTCGTGGATGCAAATGACGGGCAGATCCTGTACAGGTATGACAGGATGATTTCCCTTACTGTTAACGGAAATGTGACCGGTACAGTGTACCCCGAATGCCCTGCTGACACTCCTATTAATGTTCCTTTCCGGAACCAGAGGGTGTTTACGTTCAACGAAGCAAATGAATCAAATAACGCCCTTTATTCTGGTAAATTTTACAATGACATCGGTTACGCGGTAACTTCCAATCCTATCGACCTGACAGATGCGGTCAATTCCAGGTTCAATTTCAGCACAAGATACGATATCGAATTAGATTATGATTATACATATGCGATTATTTCGGAAGACGGGAATTTATTTTATTCCATAGGAAACTTTACCGGAAGCCAGGATTCCTGGGCCGACGAGTCCATAGACATATCAGCCTATGACGGGAAACAGGTCTGGATAGGGTTTTTTTACGACACTGATGAAGCTGTTCTAGGGGACGGTTTCTACGCAGACAACATTACAATCTCCAGTGAAAGCGGGGTTGCATTTGCAGATGATCTGGAAAAAGGGGATGGAAACTGGATATTTAATAAATTTTATCTTATGAACACACTTCTTAATCCGATAACGACAACGGATGGGGACGGCTCCTATAACATCACAGGTCTGGAAGGAGGCATTAACCTGTATTCAGAGCTCAGTGGGCCTTATGTGAAGGTTGTCAATGAGGATGAAACAGATGCCTTTGTGGAATTTAACCTGACCTCGCCAACATACGACTGGAACTGGGCTGATGTGGATACGTCCTATAAAAGGGAGGAGTCCAATGTATTCTACCATGTTAATGTCATCCATGACTTTTTCACAAAGGGAAGCCCCTTTAACATAAACTCCATGGACTATCAGGCAATTGCCGCCGTAGAGTACGGGTCGGAAAGCGGGAATGCATTTTCGGACGGGACAAACATCTATTTATATGGAGCAGGAGGCGCGTATGAATCTACAGCTGTTCTCAGTGATGTTACCTACCACGAGTATACGCATAGTGTTGTTAGGCATGTCTATACTACAGATCTGCCGTATACGGGTGAATCCGGAGCCCTTAATGAAGGCTGGGCAGATTATTTTGCATGCACGGTGAACAACAATTCTATAGTGGGGGAAGGATACTACATTAACAGTGGCAATGGTATTAGAAACGTAAATAATACCTATCGGTACCCTTACGATATAGTTGGCGAAGTCCATGCTGATAGCCGGATTATTTCGGGCGCTATGTGGGACCTCCGTGAGCTTCTGGGCGCTGAGCTTGCTGATGAGCTGGTCCTCAGGGGCATGAAACTCGAGCCCCATGCCTTTCAGGAATACCTTGAAGATATACTGATAGTCGATGATGACAATGCCGACCTGAACGATGGGACGCCTCATATCAATGCTATCTTTAAAGCATTTTATGTAAACCACGGAATAGATTCGGAATACTTCTATCTCGTTGCCCCGGAAGTTTCCGGAGAGTGTCCCTTAAGCGGTTCATTTTCCTCCAACAACACAACGACTATAGCTGCCAATATAACAGATTTGATCGATATAGACTCTTCATCCATTTGCATGACGGTTAATGGGGAACCTGCTTCACTAAAAAATACCGAAATAAATAACGGTTATAGGGTCGAACACATCCCTTCCATACCATATGGAGACGGGGAAGTTACGGTTTGTTTAAATGCCCTGGATGCCGCGGAAAACGATATTTCCCACAGCTGGTCATTTTTCGTAGATACAAAATCCCCTATCTCAAATGCTCCGGAGGACATGGAATTTTCAGCAAACAGAACCGCGTACTTCACTGGCTGGAGGCTTTTTGACTCGTATCCGGGATACTATTGGGTCTTATGTGACGGGGAACAGGTTATACCCCCTGTGCAGTGGGCAAATGGCACGAATCTCTCAGTTCCGGTGAATACCGATCTCGGGACTGGAGATTTTAACTACACCATAATATACAACGATACTGCCGGAAATTATGGCGTGCAGGACACTGTTATCATAACCATCAATTACTTCCAGGCTCCGGCAATCAACATAATCTCCCCGGTAGAAGGATATTCAACGACATCTGATTCAGTAACGGTTTTTGGAACCGTAAACAGCACAGGATCATTATTCTTGGTTACCGTAAACGGGGTTGATGCAGACCTCTCCCTTGAAGGTTTCAATGGCATATTCACAAAAACAGTGCCTCTCTCCCCGGGCATAAACGCAATATATGCAAATGTCACCGATGAACGAGGAGCCACAAACAAAACTTCCATAAACGTCACAAGAACATCACCTTCAACAGGCAGTGGCGGAAGCAGCGGTGGAAGTGGTGGAAGTGGCGGTAGCAGTGGAAGTAGTAGTGGAAGTAGCGGCGGTGGCGGTGGCGGTGGCGGTGGATCTCCTGAGCTCCAGAGTAATGTAGAGATCAAAGAACTTGCCCAGCAGTTCGTGACAAATGGAAACCGTATCAGGTTCGAGTTCAGTCGGGAAGTCACTCCTGTAGTTTATTTGGAATTTGATGCCAAAAAAAGTTTTGGAAAAGTCACAACCATTATTGAAGAACTGAAGGAGAGGTCCGTCCTGATTCCTGCCGAACCTGAAGGAGAAATCTATAAACACTTTAACATATGGGTTGGAAACGGCGGTGTAGCAACCCCGGAAAATGTCGGCAACCCCGTCATCGGGTTTAAGGTGGAGAAATCCTGGTTGGAGGAAAATGATATTTTAGAATCCTCTATCGAACTGAGAAGGTATAATGGTTATGTATGGTACTTACTCCTCCCGGAGAAGGTCAAGGAAGACGATGAATATGTTTATTTCGAGGCCGAAACCCCTGGTTTCTCACATTTTTCCATAACAGGTGTTACACAGGAGGGGTCCGGAGTACAGAAAAGCACTCTGGAACTGGTTCCTAAGGAAAACCTCACCGATGCTTCAACCGGGACCGGTGCTTCAGCCGGAATCGGTGGACAGCCTGTATCCGATGAGGGGAATGCGGCAGGCCTGGATTTTAGATTTGTAGTGATGCTGCTTGCCTGTGCATTCCTGGTTGTGAGGAGGAGAAGCTGATGCTTCCCTTCCTATTATTTATTCCCAAAAAATTTGTGAATTTAAATCCCGAATACAGGGACAAGCTTTTGTATGTAATTTCCCTGATGAAACCGACATTCTTTCCTGAATTAGCTTTCCTCTGGCTGAGAAGAGCATCTTCCCATAAGCTGCTCATATGTCTATGATTCTGTCTTTCCCCAGCATATCAAGGATTTCAAGCAGCTTTCTTTTGAGTCTGTTCTTTTCCCGGATTTCGCTGAGATAAGACTCCCACCCGGCTTTTTGTCCCCCGGCTTCCATAGCATTTCTGACCATCCGGAGATAGATAGAGGCAGATTCGTATGCGTCTACTTTTGTCCTGGAAATGAGCTCCTCTGCAATCGTTTTCCATATCTCTATCGCAATTTCCGGATATTTCTCCTGTACGGTGCGGGCAATTTTCTCTCTTCGGGTAAAATACCGGTATTCTCCCTTTTTTTCCCTCATTTTTAGCTTTTTGTACCATCTGGCCACTTCATCGGGATTCTCTTCTTCGATGGCGATGTCGATCAAAAGTTCAAAGGCAGGCGCATCAATTTTTGAGAACGAATCCCTATTCATCAGCCCTGTATTTGGAAGGATCCCGGGCAGGCTTGAGGGGTCTTCGCCGGGGCTGGCCCTGTCTGCGGGAAGGTTTCCGTTTTCCAGGTGCTCATGGACAGCTTCCCGGACTTCTTCCCATACCCCAGCTTTTTTTGCTGATTCTCGCAGGTCTGTGTAAAATTGCAGCGAAGGGTATCTGAAAAACTCTTCTGCATGTAAAGCTGCTACAAAGAGCCAGTTCTCTTCTTTTTCCTTGATTTCGAGGAGGATCCGGAAGAGTTCATAGGCAGTCTCCGGGGAAGATTTCCTTAAGTCATAGCTTCTGGCTTCTTCTCAGAGCTCTTCCAGTTCGGTGTATATGTCCCCTACCGTCCCCTCCGTATCCCCCGATGCAAGGTTCAGCATGTCCCGCAGGTGCCTGGAAAGCAGGGAATCCCTGTCTGATAAATTCATCAGAAGGTCAATAAGTTCCTCTTTTTCCATCTGCTCCAGGGACTCCTTCAGCTCTGTCCGGAAAACCTGATGTGAATCCCGGGTCTCCCCGTCTTTCAGGGCAGGTCCCTGTCTGGCCATAAGAATGAGTGGGTCCCCTTCGGCAGCAACGAGAACTTCTTCTCCCTGCTCTACGAGTTCAAGGTATTCAAGTACAGTAGCAACCCCGTGTTTGCAGTCATGTTCAACCGGACAGGTGCAGGTGGAACTAAGTTCCCCGTTTTCCAGAGAAACCTCTGTGAAATATGTTTTCGTCCCCTGTACCCGGGCTATGAGGCTGTCTTCCGGGGTTCGCTTAATCTCCTTTACCCTTTCTTCGTCCTGGTACTTCATCCCTTTTGCAGTCGCCTTTCCTCCTGCCCAGTCCTGCAGGTCACTCCACCTGAGTTCTTTGAAGGGGTCGGCATCCTTGCTTTCTGATGGCATAAACTACTATTTCGTCAACGTAATATAAAAATGGGAATTACGAGTCGGTTTTATAGAACCGGGTTCTGAAAGGGAGTTTAGAACTAGAGGGGGATTTTTCAAGACAGATGACTTCTGGTAAAGTGATTTCTGGTAAGGTGATCTCTGAGAAATAGTGGAGCGAGCCTTCAAGGTTCAAACTTATAGCCTCTACGTATGAAGGCGGTTTTCAAATATTGATTATGAGTTTCATAACTATTTGGAGATAGTAAATACTACTCATAAAATATATGGACTAATCAAGAAAACAAACGGCTCTGTAATAAAAACTGTACCTTAATTGTTAGCCGATAAAATTGGAATCAATCTGTATACAATATACATAATGAGTATAAGTGTACAGATTCCTAATACCTGTGTTTCGGTATCAATTTTAAACATACTTAAAATACGGCGTCTTCTTATAAATATTTACTCTGTATAGTTCCTATACTGTGGGGTTAAAAGTTTTTATACTTCCCTACACACTTAAATACTTCCTCTATTTATACTTCTAGTTAATATATATATAATTAGGGGATCGATTGGTTATGGCCTTAGTAGACACCGATTTAACTCATATGGGGCATGTAGACTCCACTAAAAATTTTGTTGAGAATGCCGGTCAAGCAGCAAAAGAGATAAGCTGGCTAATAGATGACCTTCCAGTAACTGTTTTCAGAGTCTCTAATGAATCTTCGTGGCCTATACGTTACATAAGTAAAAATGTGGAACAACTCACCGGTTATTCTACAATTGATTTTATTTCTCAAAGATTATCCTGGGCAAATATTATTTTTCCAGAGGATATTCCTGTAATCGATAAGGCTATAGAGAAAGCGATGAGAAACAAAACTCCTTATCAGGTTGAATACCGGATCAAAAAATCCGATGGAGATAAAGTATTCATTCAGGAACAGGCTAACCTGGTGAACGATGACCACGGAAACGTGGTTTATATTGACGGTGTGTTTCTGGACGTAACCCCTCAAATAAAACGGAGGGAAGACTCTCAAAGGGTAATTGTTAGCAGCATTCCAGCACCATCACTTGCATTTTATATCGACACTTCTGGAAAAATAAAGTACATTAATGATTACTTTTTGGAAGTCTGTAAGTTTAGAACTGCGGACGAAGCTGTCGGGAAATCTCCTTACGAATTATTAGATACTAAGTCCAAAAAAACGCTTGCTGAGAAAGTAATGGAAACCGGAGAAGGCGTTTATAATCGAGAAATAACTTTTAAATTTAAGGCTTTAGACAAACCCCTGTTTACAGTGCTCTCAGCTGTGCCGATAAAAGATGAGACTGGTGTTATCGTTGGTAGTCTCACAGTCATAACTGATCTGACCGAGATGAAAGACAGAGAAAAAGAGGTTAAGGACCTTTTAGATTACACCAACATTTGTCTGAAAGATCTTGGGGAGGGTATCAGAGGAGTTAGTGAGGGGGACCTTGATGCTCATCTGGAGAAGCTAAAGGACGACGACTTTGGTGACACCTTTGACGAATTCAATAAGCTTGTCATTAATCTGAAATCTGTTATTGAAACTATATTGAATGACATGCTCACAACTCTGGAAGAAGCCCGGCAGTCCGAAGAAGCTGTCGGCCAGATGAATATGGGTATGCAACAAATTTCAACGGCCTCCGAACAGATTGCAACTGGTTCAGAGAACCTTTCGAGACATGCAGGCACAGCAGCTTCGGATATAAAAGCTTCTGAAATAATTTTCAAAAAGCTCAGCGAATCTTCCACTAAATCTTCCAGCTATGCTTCCCAGGCAGGAAAAACCAGTGACGAAGCCCAGGGTCTCAGTAATATGG
>NZ_JJOV01000017.1:0-21149 GCF_000979385.1 Methanosarcina sp. 2.H.A.1B.4 | reverse complement strand
CCTTATCATTCCAGGTCTCTCAGCTCGTCTGCAGGGTGACCTCGAAGATACACTCGGTGCAAATGTTAAGGTTGGTCCAATGGACTCCGGCCGTATCCCCGGCTGGATCGAGAAGAACTGGCCTCCAAAACAATAAGTCAGAATGTAAATTGAAAACTTTACAGATCCGTGTCTCTCTGACACGGAACTTTCTTCTTTTTTAAAAAATACGATGCATCATAATGAAAGGCTGCAGGCAAATTTTTTTGTATATTATACTTATACAATGGCGAGTTCTTACTTCTCCCCTTTGTAATAAATGTTGGCCCACTTTCCGCAGATGCCGATTCAATTTTCACAATTTTTACTGCTATCGTTTTGTCTGAAAACTGCCTCAGTTATTCAAACATATGGTTTTGAAATTTCCCACACTTTTCGACCTTGTGCCTTCATTCAAAGATTCTAATTCCAATTTCTCGAAGATTCAGTTAAAATAATAATTGCAGATTTTGGAGTAATTCTCCAAAAAATATAGCAAGAAAAATGCTATTTTTGAGGACATCTGCGGAAGATAAGAGTTATGACTAAAACTCCCTATATATTTTGAATTTTATTGACTATTTTTTGAATTTTGTTAGGATTTCTCAGAATTTGTTAGGATAACTATTAACAAATATTAGAAAATTAAATTATAAAATAAATACAATTAGTGAGATTTCAACGCATAAAAAACACATAAATAAGAGAGGGTAGCAAATTATTTTAAATAGAATGAAACGATCTTTGATAGTGGAAATTTTAGAAATGTTAGCCTAAAGAGGTACTATATAGATAATAACCAGTATTCAAGCATTATTCGGGTGTTAACATTACACAGGTTTCGTTGATATTACCGGCTTATAACGAAGTAGCAAGAATAGAAAAAACAGTAAACCAAACTGCAGAAACTCTTAGGGAAATCACATCTTCTTTTGAGATTATTATAGCAGAAGATGGAAGCAGCGACGGGACAGATAGAGTAGCTGGTAAACTTGCTATGGAGCATAACTACGTGAGTCATCTTCACTCGGATTCGCGCCAGGGGCGTGGCAGAGCATTGAATAGGGCTTTTAAGTTTGCATCTGGAGATGTTCTTTGTTATATTGACGTGGATCTTGCAACCGATATGAGCCATCTGAAGGAACTAATAGAATCAATCTCAGTAGAAGGATATGACTTTGCAACAGGCTCCAGAATGATGCCTCAGAGCAATGTAAAAAGGCCCTTAAAAAGAGGCATAGCCAGTAGAGGGTTTAATTTTCTGGTGCACACTTTTTTACACTCAAAATTATATGACCATCAATGTGGATTTAAGGCTTTTAAAAAAGACCCATTGTTTAAACTAATTGATCAAGTGCAGGATGAACACTGGTTCTGGGATACTGAACTTATGGTTCTTGCACAGTCTCGGGGATTTAAAGTTAAAGAATTCCCGGTAGTCTGGAGGCATGGAGGCACAACGACGGTAAATCTTAAAAGAGATGTTATAGACATGGGGTCTCAAATTTTCCGTTTATGGTGGAGTTTAAACAGGCAGTCAAAGAAAAAAAAAGAAAAATCCTGCGAGGGGTGCTTTGAATAAAATAGAATCTAAAACAAAGCAGATCTTTTATTTTAGCCTGATAGTTTTTTCCATACTTTTACAGGCAGGCAGTGGAATTTGCGGAAAATACGCTGCGATGACAATACAAGAGGCTTCACCTTTTATTACGGTCACAAATATTTATTACTTGCTCTCCCTGGTATTTCTTGTACTGCAGGCGATTGTCTGGCAGCAAGCACTGATACACTATCCACTTTCATATGCTTATCCATTTATAAGCCTGGTTAATTTTGTGATATTATTTTGTTCTGCAATTCTATTCCATGAACAGATCACCAGGTATAACGTTTTAGGGTTACTCGTCATATCCTTTGGAATTTTAATACTATCCCGCAGTTTGGGAGAAGAAACATGATTACTTCTTCTACATTTTATTTGTTATTAGTAATCGCATTTACAGGAGTCAGTCAGACACTTTTGAAAATAGGGGCAACCCAGTCCTCTGAAAAAAAATTTACTGCCGCGTATGTGAACCCCTGTACATTTACGGCATATATTTTGTATGTGATAGTAACTATTTTTACAGTGTACGCGCTTAAGGAAATCCCGTTAAAGTTATTTTACACAGCTACCTCCTTAAAATTTGTCCTGGTACTCATTCTTTCTAAATTGGTGCTCTGTGAAAAAATGGACAGTAAGAAAGTAATTGCTATGGGGTTTATCGTATCTGGTGTTATAATATTCAATATGTGAGATAGAAAGAAATAATTTCAAAAATCCATGAAAATCTGCATATTCTGCCCGGATACATATCCTGCCCGAATACATATCCTGCCCGAATACTTAACTGCTAGAAATTATCTACACCATGTAGAATTATACAAATGATTATATAAGGAAAAAGCCTATTAAATATGTTTCCGAACGATATATTTTTTAACATTTGTTTAGAAATTAGATGCAGCGGTTTACTGGTCTGGTAGAATGACATTTCAGTCGGACACCCAGGAGCATGAACAAACAGGAAGAACAGCAAATCCAGCTATTCTTAAATAACATGAGAGTGCTTAACAGGTGAACTGTTCAGTATTACTATAGAGACTTTACTTTCTGAACACTCCGAGACCTACTATTCCAGGAAGACCATCAGTAAGGATTATAGGTCAACCACCCCTGAGCTAAAGACTCGGGCTTGTCTAACAAGCCCTGGTTGACCAGATCATCAATTAGGAGCTTCGGAAAATCGGTAAATGATAGGAAAGAAATAGTTACCCTGAAATATCGCCTCAGTTTCAGGCTCTAAGGATGCCAGTTAAACAATCCTGAGAGGTAGGGACAGTGCTTACATCGTGAAACCTTTCCATATCAGATCAAGAGGAAGACGGATTCCGTAATTGACTTATTCCAGAACGCTGTAACAATCCAACTTCACGAAGTTGAAGTCCACAATTCGGATACGCATTACCCTACTTCGGTAGGTGGAGGGTGATTTATTCGCCTTCATTACATTAATAAAAAACTAATTAAATAGAGCAGGACATGGAAGTGGACGTATTCCTCCCCTGAGCTAAAACTCAGGGGTTTCCTGCTGAGGTTTTATGAATTCCATCACATGCCCGAAATGCGGCAAAGAATGCGATAAACTTTTTGATTCCGTTTGCAGGGACTGTTTCTTTGAAACCTTCAAACCAATTGAGCTGCCCCTTGTACTCCACATAAGGATCTGTTCCAGCTGCGGAGCTTACTTCCACAGGAGCCGCTGGGAAAACATCGGCAATGTAGAAGAAGTGGTGCTGAAAGCCGTAGAAAATTCCCTTTTTATCCACGATGAAGCCGGAGATGTGGAACTCTGCCTGGAACCAAGAGAAATTACGCCTTATATATACAAGGTGAGAGCCGAAATAGATGCAATCGTAGAAGAAGAGCCAATCCATGCCGAAGCTGAGACAGAAGTAAGGATTCAGCGGACAGCCTGCGATATGTGCAGCCGTGAGTCCGGAGGATACTTTGAAGCAATCATCCAGATAAGGGCAGCAGGCAGGTTCCCTACTGAAGAGGAAAGGAGGCGCTGCTCTGCCATTGCCAGGGAAGCCATGGAAAGCATGAGGAAGAAAGGCGACCGCCTTGCCTTTATAAGCGAAGCCCTTGAACTGAAGGAGGGAATCGATCTCTACATGGGTTCCATGAACGCCAGCAGGCAGGTATGCCGGCTGATCGTTAACGAACTCGGAGGCAGTTTTTCCGAGTCCCCTACCCTTGTTGGGATGAAAGACGGGAAAAACCTCTACAGGATTACTTTCGCCATGCGCCTTCCGGAGTTCAGGCCAGGGGACGTGATAAGGTTCAGGGGAAGGATTATCCAGATAAGGAGCTCAGGAAAAAAGGTCAACGGGATAAGCCTTGAAGATGGCACCAGGTTTATTTCGACTCCTGAAGAGCTCAAAGGCGCAGAAAAAGTTGCAAATCTTGGGGATGCAGTTTTTACAGTTCTTGTTTCAATCGAAGAAAATGCAATTCTTGTGCTTGACCCTGTGACCTATGAAACTGTTGCAATAAAAAAGCCAATGTTCTTTAGTGCAGAAGCAGGAAGCGAGATCCCTGTTCTGAAAACAGAATATGGAATCTTTGCGCTTTCACATTCCGATGTTCCGCAGGAAAAATGAGAGATCTGGAAAAACGAGGAAACATGCAGAATATCCTTGCAATTGGGTTTGATACACGAAACATTGTCTGCTCCGCAAGCAGGGCAGGTTACACTGTCTGCTCTATAGATGTTTTTCGTGACCTTGACCTTCAGAAATGTGCATATGCATCAGCCCTCCTTGAATGCAGGACTTCAAGCGAACTCCATCAGCTTGATCCTGGCTGGGTAATAGCTCAAATGAACGCCTTCGGGCTTGACTTTGACGCCATAGTACCCGGCTCGGGAATGGAGATGCTGGACCCAGGCAGTTTCCCCTGTCCGGTACTTGCCAGCTGTCCCGACGCAGCTAAGGAAGCTTCAAACAAACTGCACCTTGCAAAAAAGCTTGAAGCCCTTGGGATGCCACACCCTCACTGTTATTCTCCGGAGGAGCTGGATTCTATCGAATACCCTGTTATTCTCAAACCTGCCTCAGGAGGAGGGGGAATCTTTAACAGGGTTGCAAGGAACCGGCAGGAACTGCTGTCAGCTTTAGAAGAATTATCCAGGCTGGACCCGGAGTTTGCAGAAAAGGAGGTTGTAATCCAGGAGTTTCTGGAAGGAATTCCTTCAAGCGTTTCTTTGCTTTCCACAAACAATCAAGCTCTGTCAGTTGCTGTGAATGAACAATTGATAGGGATGCCCTGGCTCTCGAAGCTACCGTTTGCCTACTGCGGAAACATAACTCCTTTCAGGACAGCGCACGCAGAGGAGATGGAAGCCCTTGCTGAAGAACTGGTGCTTGAACTCGGGCTTCTGGGCTCAAATGGCGTGGATTTCCTGGTTACGGAAAAGGGGCCTGTAGTTCTAGAAGTAAATCCAAGGTTCCAGGGCAGCCTGGACACCATAGAGATGGCGACTGGAATGAACCTTTTTGAAGCCCATATTGGCTGCTTCAGAGGAGAACTTCCGGAAAAGCCGGAAGCAAAACATTTTGCTGCAAGAGGGGTTCTTTACTCGGATCGAGAACTTTTTATAGACAGAAAACTCATGGACTTCATTCTCATGGAAAAAAGCGCTGATATTCCTTCCATGGGAACTGTTACTGAGCCTGACTGGCCCCTTACCTCCCTGTTTGCATGCGCCTCAACAAGAGACGAAGCAATCCGATCTCTTGAAAGAGGGGCAGAGAAGATAAAGACTTTTATTGTAAATCGAACGAAAGAAGAAAGGAAGCCCCTGAACTCTGCCGGAAAAGCATGAGGTTCAGTTGTGAAAGTGCAGCTTTTTCCAGATATGAGAGATCTCTTTGAGAAAAAGCATGATGTAAACTTTAATACTGGTATGTCCAATTCATATTAGGGATTTGAGAGGTGAACACTTTGGTCGATTTAAATGACAAGGTAATTAGAGGATATCTCATGAGCCTTGTAGGGGAAGAAGGGCTTAAAATGATAGGAGAGATGCCCGAAGGTGAGATAACGGATGAAGAAATTGCGGCAAAGACCGGAGTTCTGCTGAATACGGTGAGAAGAACTCTCTTCATACTTTATGAGAATAAATTTGCAATCGTTGTAAGAGAGAGGGATTCAAACAGCGGATGGTTGACATATCTCTGGCACCTGGACTTTTCCGGCATAGAGCACCAGCTTATGAGGGAAAAGAAAAAACTGCTAAGGAACCTGAAGACTCGCCTGGAATTTGAAGAAAACAATGTTTTCTATACGTGCCCGCAGGGCTGTGTTCGCCTTCTTTTTGACGAGGCAACTGAAACAGAATTTCTCTGTCCCATGTGCGGGGAAGACCTGGCCTATTACGACAACTCCCTTTTTGTGGGAGTCCTGAAAAAGCGTGTGGATGCCTTGAGTAGTATATAAGGGATCGGTCTTGACTACCCGGACCCAGGCAATAAGGCTGCTTGAAGAATCAGGCTGCGCCCCTAATGTAATCGAGCACTGCAAGGAGGTTGCCTCACTGGCAGTCGAGATCGCAGAAAAGGCAAAAGCAGCCGGAAATAATGTAAATCCGGAGCTTGTAGAAGTAGGGGCTCTTTTGCACGACTTTGGAAGGTGCCGGACTCATGGAATTGCTCATGCAGTTGAAGGATTCAAGCTGGCTAAAAACAAAGGAGTCGAACCTGAAGTTGCCGAAATAATAAAACGGCATATAGGAGCCGGCGTTTCAAAAGAAGAAGCAAAGGAGTTTGGACTTCCTGAAGAGGATTATTTTCCCCGGAGTATGGAGGAAAAAATCGTTGCACATGCCGACAACCTTGTAAAAGGAACGAAGAGAATAACGATAAACGAAAGATTGGAGTTCATGCGTAAAAAGGATATATCTGAACATGTGGTTCAGAGGGTAAAGAACCTCGCTGAAGAAGTTGAGGGACTTTCCCGCTAAATTCCGAATTTTCTGAATTTTCCGAATAGAGAATAATTCGGACATCCTGTATAGGAAAACAGAAAATTATTTTATCAAATTAGAAAAACAGAAAAATTATTTTATCAAATAATTCTCCGGTTTTAAATGCGAACGCATTTAGAAAAAAGGGGGAAGACTTATATATAGCGATATTAATAATGAGATAATGGATTGCTAAATCCTGCGATTTAAGCTAAAAATGCTCACCTCAACTAAAACATTTTTTTTTAGCGACATTTCTCATTTTTAACTTATTATGAGGGTATGTTTATGGATAATGACAAATATCTAAAAGGCACAACTACCGTAGGAGTAGTTTGTACTGACGGAATCGTGCTCGCAAGTGAACAGCGAGCCACAATGGGGCATTTCATCGCAAGCAAAACTGCAAAGAAAGTCTACCAGATCGATGACCTAGTAGGAATGACCACTGCCGGTTCGGTAGGGGACGCTCAGCAGCTTGTGCGATTGGTAAGTGTAGAGTCACAGCTCTACAAAATGCGCAGGAACGAATCCATGACAATCAAAGGAATTACCACTTTGATGTCGAACTTCTTGAATGCTAACCGCTACTACCCCATGATGGTCCAGCTCCTTATCGGAGGGGTTGACAAAAACGGACCTGGAATCTACTCACTGGATCCAATGGGAGGGAGTATTGAAGAGACAAGGATCTCGGCAACAGGTTCAGGTTCTCCCATGGCTTACGGAATACTGGAAGACCAGTACAGGGAAAATATGACTGTAAAAGAAGGTCTTGATCTTGCGATAAGGGCAATTCACAATGCAACGAAAAGAGACTCAGCTTCCGGAGAAAATATCGATGTAGTCGTAATTACAAAGGAGGCATTCAAAAGGCTGGATCCTGAAGAAGTAAAATCCAGAAGGGCTTCATTAAATTAAATAATTTAACTGTTGGTTTTTTATTTTAATATATAAACTAACACCTTTTTCAAATATTATTTTTTTAACATCCAGATACTTTTTGATTTTTTGACGAAAAGGAAGATTCTTAATGCCTATTGAAGACGTGCTATTAGACCTCAAAAATAAAATTGAGAAAAATCTACCCGCAGGAGTTACAATTACCGACGTCGAATTCGAAGGTCCTCAGCTTGTCCTGTACACTGAAGAGCCCCGTAAATTCGCAGACGACGGGAATATTATCCGCAACCTGGCAAAAGAACTCAGGACACGGATTGCCATGCGTCCTGACCCCAGGGTGCTTGCGACTCCTGAAGACTCTATTTCTATAATTGAAGAAGTTGTTCCAAAAGAATCCGTAATCTCGAGCTACTATTTTGACCCCGATTCCGGAGAAGTGATCATCGAAGCCGAAAAGCCTGGGCTTGTAATAGGAAAGCATGGCGCAACCCTGAGAGAGATTACAAAGCAGATCGGCTGGATTCCCAAAGTTGTCCGGACTCCTCCTATTAAGTCCCGTACAGTGAAAAACATCAGGGAGTTCATGAGGAACAACCTCAAAGAAAGAAAAGAAATCCTGAAAACCGTGGGGAGGAAAATTCACAGGGAGTGTACCTCAAAAGACCAGTGGGTAAGGGTTACAGCCCTCGGGGGATGTAAAGAAGTGGGTCGAAGCTGTTTTTTGCTTTCTACTCCAGAGTCCAGAATCCTGATTGACTGCGGAGTCAATGTAGGTTCTGACGAAAACATGACGCCTTTCCTCTACGTTCCTGAAGTATTTCCATTAAGCCATATAGATGCCGTAATAGTTACCCATGCACACCTGGACCATCAGGGACTTGTTCCCCTGCTTTTCAAGTATGGGTACGAAGGGCCTGTCTACTGTACGCCCCCCACCAGAGACCTTATGGTGCTGCTCCAGCTCGATTACATCGACGTGGCGGCTAAAGAAGGGAAGAAGAGCCCCTACGAATCAGGGATGATAACAAAGACCCTCAAACACACCATACCTCTGGACTATGAGGAAGTAACAGACATCGCCCCCGACATTAAACTGACTTTCCATAATGCAGGCCATATCCTGGGCTCGGCAATTTCCCACTTCCATATAGGAGATGGGCTCCATAATGTAGTCTTTACGGGAGACTATAAATATGAGAAAACCAGGCTTTTTGACCCTGCTGTCAACAAGTTCCCAAGAGTTGAAACAGTCATCAGTGAAGCTACTTATGGGAATTCTAACGCCTTCCAGCCTGCAATTAAGGACGCTGAAAAGCACCTGCAGATGGTGGTTAAGAGTACAGTTGAACGTGGAGGAATTGCACTTATCCCTGCTTTTGCTGTGGGCAGAAGCCAGGAAGTTATGATCGTGCTCGAAGAGTCCATAAGGAAAGGTATAATTCCTGATGTCCCGATCTACCTTGATGGGATGATCTGGGAAGCTACTGCAATCCATGCGACTCATCCTGAATACCTCAACAATGATCTGAGGAAACTGATCTTCCAGAAAGGCCAGAACCCCTTCCTATCCGAATGCTTCAAACCGGTTGACTCCCATGAGGCACGCCAGAAGATAATTCAGAACCCTCACCCCTGTGTAGTTATTTCAACCTCGGGCATGATGAACGGAGGACCTGTTATGGACTATTTCAGGGCCTTTGCCGATGACCCACGCAACACTCTTGTGTTTGTAGGTTACCAGGCTGACGGAACTGTAGGGCGCAGGATCCAGAAGGGATGGAAGGAAATCCCCATGACAGGAAAGAACGGAAGCAACGAAATCCTGAAAATGAACATGGAAGTACAGGTAGTAGATGGCTTCTCAGGCCACTCTGACAGAAGGCAGCTTATGGATTATGTTAAGAGAATGCAGCCCCGTCCGGAAAGAGTGTTCACAGAACACGGAGACGAAAAAGCCTGCGTGGATCTGGCAAGCTCCATTTACAAGAAACTTAAGATCGAGACACGTGCTCTCACAAACCTCGAAACCGTAAGGCTACTGTGACCCCCAGGGGGCCACAATACTTTTTTTAAGAAAAAAAATGTTATTAAAAAGAATAGTAGAAATATAGTCGATAAAAATTAATAGTGAGATAAGACTTTACGAAACTTTTTTATTCCCCGTGCCCTGGAACAAATTCAGGACTGAGAAGAGGCTCAAGGCTAAGAAGATGTTCCATTAGCATTTTGTGGTCGCCTACCACCAGATCTGCCCTATCAAGCTCTGAAGGCTCTACATATGTGGGGACTCCGATACAGTAAATATCAGCCTTTTTTGCGGCTTCCACGCCCAGAACAGCGTTCTCTATCACGACACATTCATTTTTCCCGACCTTAAGAAGCTCAACTGCCTTCAGGAAAGGGTCCGGATGGGGCTTGGAATTAAGCACGTCATCTCCAGTGACCACGGCATCAAATATTCCGGGAAAGAGCTGGTCAAGGATTCCGTTAACTATAAGGCGGTCCGAGCCTGAGACTACCGAGAGCAGGAAATGTACCTTAAGCATTTCGAGACATTCTTTCATCCCATCGAAAGCCTTCAGTTCGAAAATTCGTTTGAACTCCTGCCTGTAAATTGCGGTGATCGTTTCAAAATCAAAAGCTTCGGGCTCTTTTCTGGCTTTTCTGATAAGTAGGGGGAGGCCGTTCCTGGGGTTTGAACCCTCGATTGCATAGATATCCTCGTCCCGGATTTCCATACCCATATCAAGAAAAGCTTTTTTCCAGGCTGCTGCATGGAAAGGCATGGAGTCTACGAGAACACCATCCATATCAAAAATTAATGCTTTTAACACTTTTCTGGCTCCTGAACCGAAATAAATGGAAAAATATTAGAAATGGGAACTATTTTGGAAGATTTGATAAAGTTAATGAATAATTTATGAATCTTCCTGAGTGCAGTTTGGTAAGGAGTTAAGGTAAGGTACTTTAAGTAAAAATGGTTTTGCAGTCTTAAAGTTTTCCCGGTATGCCCTGAAGAATAGGCAAATAATTACGATGTAGTTAAAGTGGTAATGGAGTTAAAGTGGTAAGAAGCTTTTATAATACGATTTTGAAAAAGTTTTAAATCTCCTTATAATTCCCTGTATAAAAGGAAACAGATTATTCAGAAGGCGTAAACTGAATAAAATAATTAAGTGGTTTTGGAGCAAATAATCTCAGGGGATAATCAGAAAATTCAGGAGATTTAACTTAAATTTATATAAACACTTATGTGCAGTTATTCCTTACCACTGGAAAAAATAAGCAAGAGCCTTAAAATCTTCGAAAGATACCGAAAAAGTTTTTAAGATGAGAATTCTACTTAAAAGTAATAATATAAACACTTTCATTAAATTGAAAGTATCCCAGTTTGGAAGTCTCAAAGAAAACGTAGCACAGAGGCTACATTGACAATAATTAAGGGAGATCAGGGCAGCAAAATAACAGGTAAGAAAGAAAATAAAAATTGCCCTGACATGCGAGATCGGGATAGCTTTCCTGACAAACGAGACTTTCGAGAAAGTTTTAGGTTACTGTATATAAACATTATGCAAGTTTTCGGCCTCTTCGCCCTGAGAATTCGGGAGTAAAGGCAGAAAAAAGTAAAATATATGAAATTGATGGGTGGCATATTTAAACTTCATATACAAGTTAAGGCCACTGTTTAAATATGTCCGAAATGTTTAAGTTTAGTAGAGCACCAAATTATTAAAGATAACGGATGAAAATCTTTTAGAAGGTTTTTACAGGTTATCCCCAATTCAAACTGAATATAACCAAAAATTTGCCCCCCGATATAGAGGGTGGGGAGTCAAAGGAAAAAATAAAGATACCATTATAAACGAAATCCAGCCGAGGGGATAAATTGCAATCTATAGTACAGGAAGCAATGAGATTCAGCGAAAAAGAGAAGGAATTCCGAAAAACTTCCTCCTCCGATGAAGACTTCGAAGAATTCGGGCAGCCAAGAATTATGATTGTAGGATGCGGTGGTGCAGGAAACAATACCGTAAACCGGCTCTACAACATAGGGATCGAAGGTGCAGAAACAGTATGTATCAATACAGATAAGCAGCACCTTGACAATATAAGGGCTGACAAGAAGATCCTTGTAGGAAAAACCCTCACAAGAGGCCTGGGAGCAGGCGGCTATCCTGAAACCGGAAAGAAAGCCGCAGAACTTGCGAGAGGCACCCTTGAAGAAGTTTTAAAGAATGTCGACCTTGTATTCATTACAGCAGGCCTTGGAGGAGGCACGGGAACAGGAGTTGCACCCGTAGTTGCAGAGGTTGCAAAAGAACAGGGAGCAATCGTCGTAGGGATGGTTTCAAGCCCCTTCAGGGTAGAAAGAGCCCGCGTATTCAAAGCAGAAGAAGGACTTGAAGACCTGCGCAGGGCAGCAGACACAGTAATTGTCCTGGATAACAACAGACTGCTTAACTACGTACCTAACCTTCCGATTGACCAGGCTTTCTCAGTAATGGACCAGTTAATTGCCGAAACCGTGAAAGGAATAACTGAAACCATTACAGTGCCCTCTCTGATCAACCTTGACTACGCCGATATCAGGACCATTATGAGCTGCGGCGGGGTTGCCGTAATGCTTGTTGGAGAATCCAAAAGCCAGGACAAGAGCACGGAAGTCGTGCGGACTGCCTTAAACCACCCCCTGCTTGATGTTGATTACAAGGGTGCAACCGGAAGCCTCGTCCATGTAACAGGCGGGCCTGACCTGAGCCTGAAAGAAGCCGAGGAAATTGCCTCTATGCTTACCTATGAACTTTCCCCAAGTGCCAATGTAATATGGGGAGCAAGGATAAGGGACGATTATGAAGGCAAGGTCCGGGTAATGGCAATCATGACAGGCGTCCAATCTGCCCAGATCCTGGGCCCTCAGGCGGGAGCTGGAATCCTGGAGTCCAGAACCGAGGCTGAGCCCATCCAGGAACAGAGATTCGGAAGAATGTCCACTGGCAGAAGAGGAGAAACTACAGGACATCTCAGAAAAAAGCTCGACGAATCGATTATTGATTTCATAAATTAAAACAGGTTCAGGCAAAAGCCCGGACCCGCAGGTTTCCGGGCTCCCCTCAGGTTATTCTCCGGATTTTTCCGGAGAGCAATCAGAGATTTATGGAAGGAAGCTTCCTCAAGGCAGGTAGCTCGGGTTTTTCCTGACCGGATACTCATTTTTTGAAGTGGTTATCGAACAGATACTCTTTTTTATTAGCGATTCTATTTAAAAAATATGGAAATTTTGATTGCAACAGGGCGGCTTGCGGAAAATACTGTGAGGAAAGCAGCTGGAGAAAAAGCAGACGTCCTTGTAGCAGATATCGACATTGCCGCATTTATAACCCCTAAAAAGCTCATGAATGCCTTTTTAGAAGCAGGATTTTCAAACAGGTATGACCTTATTCTGCTTCCCGGGCTTGTAGCCGGGGACTTTTCAAAGGCTTCGGAAGAACTGGGCTGCATAATCCGGCTGGGCCCAAAACACGCCTATGACCTCAGTTTCGTGCTCCATTTTGCAGAAGAAGTTGAGTTTTCCGAAAAAGTTCCGGCCTGTGAACTTCTCGCAGATGTGCGAAAGGAGATGGCTCTTGAGCTTATCAGGAAAGCCGAAGAGGAAGCCCACCCACCCCTTGCCCTCAGAGGGGTAAAGCTAGGAGGGGATTCCCGCATGAAGGTCATGGGGGAGATTGTCGGAGCAGCGGAAATGGACCCTGCGGACCTGGAGATAAGAATCGAAGCTTTTATCGCCCGTGGAGCAGATATTATCGACATAGGAGCTACACTTAACACCCTTCCGGAACAGGTTAGGAGAACAGTATCCCTTGCGAAAGCCCTCACATGCGTTCCGATAAGTATCGATACGCTTGACCCTGAGCTGATAAAAGAAGGAATAGCAGCAGGAGCAGACCTTGTTCTGAGCCTTAATGGCACGAACATGGAAACTGCAGGTCCGGTAGTTGCAGGAGCAGGCGTTGCAGCAGTTGTAATTCCCGATGAAGGAAACAGTCTGGAAAGCCTGGTAAAAAATATCGAAGCTGCCCGCAGGCTTGGGATTGAAAAGATCATAGCTGACCCTGTCCTTGACCCTATAGGCCACAATATAACAGAATCTATTGTACGCTACCATGAGTTTCACAGGAGGTATCCTGAGGTTCCGTTATTCTTCGGAGCTGGAAATGTAACGGAACTCATGGATGTGGACACCATAGGGGTAAATGCTACACTCTGCGGAATAGGGGCAGAAGCAGGAGCAAGCATCCTTTTTACCCCCGAATACAGCGACAAAGCCCGGGGTTCCATAAGAGAGCTGAAAAAAGCCTCTGAGATGATGCAGCTTTGCAGGATAAGGGAAAGTTCTCCAAAGGACCTTGGAATTGATCTTCTCTGCATAAAGGAAAAAAGAAGGCGCCCTGAAAACCCCCTCCCTGAAAAAGTAATCATGGCCAGAGCTTCGAAGAACTGGCGTGTAGACCCTGCAGGTCCCATTCGAGTCCGGATTGTGCCGGATAGAATAAGCGGAAACGGCGGATTGATTGTAGCTGAACACGAGAAAGCCGCAGTTGCAGGAAAGAGTGCCAGGGAAGTTATGGACACGCTGCTCGAACTTGAGCTGGTTTCGCGCCTGGACCATGCTGCATACCTTGGAAGAGAACTGGAAAAAGCCGAACTTGCCCTGCGCTTTAACCGGAGTTATGCCCAGGATGATGTATTCTGAGCACACTGGAAGGCAGACAAAATAGCGATGTGAGAAAATGAAACTCGAAAATGAAGATAAGCAGTCAATCTTTGAGATAGTGGCAGCCCGCTATTTCACAACACAGAACTGGAAATGGGTAAACCTGAGGAAAGACCTCAATAAAATCATCAAATCCTATGAGGAATTGAATGAACAGTATGCCTCTTACTCTTATGTGAGCCGGGACTGGTATGTGGAAAATATGGGATCAAGGAACATCCATATGTGCAATACATGGGATGAGCTTAAGAACCTGGTTGCCTTCCTCAACACCCATGGAAAGACCTTTAACTTCCTTGTGAACACGGGAAACAGGAAGTCATTCTGTATCGTAAGCGACTCAAGAGACCTGAATGAGACCCAGGCACATGCAATCAAAGAAATACAGAAACTGGGTTACAACACCTTTGTGTTCCTTGCTACAGTTCCTGATGAAATAGAATTCCAGCTGCTTCAAGTAAGGGGAGTTAACTAAACTCTCCTTACCGGCAAAGAACCGGGCTTCAAAAGACAGATTGTCTTCTTCCTTTACATAAGGTCTTTTTTATTTCATTTTGAACATAAAGTGAACTACCCCCACCGTTCGGGCTGATGCCCTCCGAAGAAGGGGACTTCATGCTGTGCCTCCGTGCTCCCTTTATTCCGTGTTTTCAGTGGTTTCAGTGGTTTATATATTCGTTTGAGATTAGGTGACCTCACTTTCCGCAGTAAATTTTCGCATATTCATAATTTTTCCTGCTATCGATTTTCAATAAAACGTGGATTTATTGGATTTTTATGCAGGAGGTAAAGCAACTATATGGTTTATCATAGAGCCCAAAAAACGATATCATTCAATTTTCACCCAGTTCCATTAAGAGTCCAAATTAATTTTATTTGTTTCAAAAACGATATCAGGAAAAAATATTGATTTTCGAAAAAATACTGCGGAAAGCCGGCTAAAAGACAAGAGTAAACCAGGCTAAAAAGAAAAAAGAAAAAAAGAAGGGAAAAAGTTAGGAAATCACATAAACAAGGGTGCAAACACAACAGCCACAATGCTCATGAGCTTAATGAGGATGTTGATTGCAGGACCTGCTGTATCCTTGAAAGGATCGCCTACAGTATCGCCGGTTACACCTGCTTTGTGGGCATCAGAACCTTTTCCGCCGAAGTTTCCGAGTTCAATGTATTTCTTTGCATTGTCCCACGAACCTCCTGCATTAGACATTGTGATTGCAAGCATGAAACCTGAAACCACGGAACCTGCAAGGAGTCCGCCAAGAGCCCCGGGGCCAAGCACAAGTCCGACTAAAAGAGGTGCAACAACGGCAAGGACTCCGGGTGCAACCATCTCTTTAAGAGCAGAGTGTGTTGAGATTGCAATACATTTGCTGTAATCCGGATCAGCTTTGCCTTCCATCAGACCTTTAATCTCTCTAAACTGTCTCCTCACTTCAACCACCACTTCACCTGCCGCATTTCCGACAGCCAGAATGGTCATTGATGAGAAGAGGAAAGGAAGCATTGCACCTATAGTAAGCCCGATGAATACGTTCGGATTCATAACATCGATAGCATCGAGCCCCACTGCAATACCATATGAAGCAAAGAGGGCAAGTGCAGTAAGAGCTGCGGAACCAATTGCGAAACCCTTACCCATAGCTGCCGTAGTATTTCCTACCGCATCAAGAGTATCGGTAATCTGGCGCACCTCTTTCTTCTGGTGAGACATCTCTGCAATGCCTCCTGCGTTATCAGCTACGGGGCCGTATGCATCGACTGAGAGGGAGATCCCGAGCGTTGCAAGCATTCCGACAGCTGCAATAGCTATGCCGTAGAGTCCGGCGAGATGGAAAGAGATATAGATTGCAGCACTGATGATAATAACAGGCCAGATAGTTGATTCCATCCCTTTTGAAAAACCTGTGATGATGTTTGTAGCTGAGCCTGTCTGACAGGAATTTGCAACCCTGAGAGTCGGCTTTTTATCATACGATGTGTAGTACTCCGTAATCTGCCCGATGAGGAAACCTGCAACAAGCCCTGCAACGGTTGCAAAGAATACGTTCAGCCCGTACTCTCCAAGAAGTTGGCCTGTAACGAAGTATGAAGCAATGACAGTAAGAACGATTGCAGCAATCAACCCCATATTAAATGCCATGTGGATTGCTGAAGACTCGGTCTTGTTTGTACGGACAAAAAAAGTACCGATAATAGATGCAAGAATTCCAACAGCTGAAATAACCAGCGGAACTAGAACAACGTTCTGAACCGGGATGCCAGGGAAAGTAGTTGCTGCTGTTGATGCTGCAAGAAGCATCGTTGCAAGGATTGAGCCTACATATGATTCATAGAGGTCAGCCCCCATTCCGGCAATGTCTCCGACATTATCTCCGACATTGTCAGCAATTACAGCAGGGTTTCTCGGGTCATCTTCCGGGATCCCGGCTTCGACCTTGCCTACAAGGTCTGCACCGACATCAGCAGCTTTGGTAAATATCCCGCCGCCTACGCGAGCAAAGAGAGCGATAGACGAAGCTCCGAGTGAAAAGCCCGCAACAATGTTCACGGTGGTGAGCAGACCCAGATCTAAGGCACTTGAAAGAATTATAAATGAAACAGACAGCCCAAAAAGACCAAGACCTACAACACTCATCCCCATAACGGCACCGGATGCAAATGAAACCTTGAAAGCAGGACCAATACCCCTTGTGGCAGCATTTGTGGTCCGCCCATTCGCAATAGTAGCCGTAAGCATCCCTGCATATCCAGCTGTTGCGGAAAGCACTGCACCAAAAACAAAACATGCTGCAGTGAGAACTCCGTTAGGCAGAATTAATGCAATTACAATTGCAAGGAAAACGACAAAAACAGCGATTGCACGATATTGCCTGTTAAGATAGACCATGGCTCCATCGTGAATTAACGCAGTAATTTTCTTAATAAGATCATTACCTTCGCCTTCGTTTTGGACGTTTTTGTAGGAGATACCTGCAAAAATCAGACCAATAAGAGCACATATTGGTGCAAGGTAGATTAACATATCCATAATTTCAACCATCCTACCAGAAAACACATCAGGAACATTTCAATAAAGATATCCTCAGAAGTATTTTTGTGATAATAGATGGGTCTTTGTATATAAATTGATACTGGATTTTCCATTGAAACTCTGGAGAAACTGAGAATTCAGCCCACGCACAACAAAAATATTTCATTGCGAATTGACACGTTGTTACAATTTTATATAAATCTACTCGACAGTAATATTCCGCCGGTCTTATAGATTAGACTTTTCCTTCTTTTTTGTTATCGGTTTGTGTTTTAAGACAACTCCTGTGATTTAGACGACTTTTGCTGGTTAAACAGTCCAATTATTCAGGCGATTCATCCTGGTTAAACAACTCTTACTGATAAAGGAGACCTCTGGGAGTTAAACGGTCAAACGGTCCCTGCTCATATCTGGGTCTGACCCATTTATCTCAGGGCAAAAACCCGGGTTTCTCCCTCGCCAGATGAATACGGAAACTTATTACCTTGTTAGTAGAATAAATATATATCCAAATTAGATGAGCAAAAGGAAAAGATGGTCTCTTCGTTCACATTTCCAGTCTTATCCACTATTTCTTTACATAATTATAGCCGGAACTGAGAGTGTCAAAAAAATTACCGAAAAAGACGCAGGATAAAATCACTGGTTTCTCCGGAGATTATATTCAGAAAACCCTTATCAAACCCTCTTTTTGCCCCCTGACATGTCCCCCTCGATCCTGCAGATTTGAATTTTATTAATATCTATTATAGGAAAAAAAATGGTCGTATTTTAGGGAGTTGAAAGGGACCTTTGATGAGGCAAAGGAGCGCAAACGTTTATATAAAAAATAACTATTTACGCTGTCATCGAAGATGAGGCTTTACCAATTCAAAATAATATTTTAGAATTAATACTAGATTGATATGTAAAAATCGTTATAAAATAAAAATAAATACATATTGGAGATAATGAGAGAGATTGAAGCTAAAGGATAGGAACTCTGAAAAGGAATTATAAAAAAATGATAATGTGAAAGGGTATCAAAACCAAAGGATAGGAAATTTATGGAAGGTTTAATATTTATTGCTCCTTTAGCAGGCATTATAAGTTTGGTCTTCGCTGCTTTTTTCGCAAAAAGCGTCCTGAAAGAAGATACCGGCAATGAGAAAATGCAGGAAATAGCCGGTGCAATTCAGGAAGGGGCTATGGCTTATCTAAATCGCCAGTACAAAACGATTGCAGTAGTTTCGATCATTCTCGCGTTCCTGATTCTTATTTTGCTCGATGATGGGCTGAAAATGGCCATAGGATTCCTGGCAGGTGCCATAAGTTCGGCTGCTGCCGGTTATATAGGAATGAGCGTCTCAGTCAGGGCAAACGTCCGGACTGCTCATGCTGCATCAAACGGAATTGAAAAAGCCATGTCAGTTGCATTCCGTGGGGGGGCTGTAACAGGACTTGCAGTGGTAGGACTTGCACTGCTCGGGACAAGTGGCTTTTACATCCTCTATGGGAACGTTGACTTAGTTGTCGGATTTGGTTTCGGAGCCAGCCTTATCAGCCTTTTTGCCAGGGTTGGCGGAGGAATCTTTACAAAAGCTGCAGATGTAGGGGCAGACCTCGTAGGCAAGATCGAAGCCGGGATCCCGGAAGACGATCCCAGGAATGCAGGAGTTATTGCCGACAATGTGGGTGACAATGTGGGCGACTGCGCAGGGATGGGGGCAGACCTCTTTGAGACGTATGTGGTTACATCTCTGGCTGCCATGCTGCTTGGTTCCCTTATTCTCGGCACTTACGAAAACGCCATACTCTACCCGCTGATACTGGGTTCTGTCGCAATCTTTGCATCCATCATATCTGTCTTCTTTGTGAAGATAGGAAAAGAAGGGAAGATCATGCAGGCTCTCTACAAGGGCGTAGGCGGCTCTGCAATTATCAGCCTGGTTGCTTTCTATTTCGTAACCAACTCCCTTATGGGTGACATCAGATTTTTCTATGCCACTATCGTAGGCATCGTTATCATGGTGCTTATGGTGATGATTACGGAATACTACACTTCCACAAGCTACAGACCAGTAAAAACAATCGCAGCTGCTTCAGAAACAGGGGCTGCAACCAATATTATTTCAGGGTTATCAATAGGCTTCGAAAGCACGCTCGTGCCTACTGTAATAATTGTGATAGGTATACTTACTTCGTACTTTATCGTGGGAGGAGCAGCAGACGCGGGGATAGGGCTCTACGGAATTGCCATCGCTGCCGTTGCAATGCTCTCAACCACAGGTATGATAGTTGCTCTGGACTCTTATGGCCCTATTACGGATAACGCCGGTGGAATTGCCCAGATGGCAAACCTTCCAGCTAAGGTCAGAAAAGTCACGGATGCCCTTGATGCCGTGGGAAACACCACAAAAGCAGTTACCAAAGGATATGCAATAAGCTCTGCAGCTCTGGGTGCACTTGCCCTCTTTGCAGACTACCGCAACAAGGTAAACCTTGACGGACAGTCCCTGAACCTCGACGACCCTGTGGTGCTTGCAGGACTTCTTCTCGGAGCACTGCTGCCGTTCATATTCAGTGCAGTTACGATGAGCGCGGTGGGAAAAGCTGCTTTTGAGGTAGTAAATGAGGTCCGCAGGCAGTTTAGGGAGATCCCTGGCATTATGGAAGGGACAGCTAAGCCGGAATACGGACGCTGTGTTGACATAGTAACAAAAGCAGCTATCCATGAGATGGCAATGCCCGGTTTCCTTGCCGTAATTGTGCCTCTGCTTGTGGGGTTCATCCTTGGCCCGAAAGCACTTGCAGGGCTTCTCATAGGGCTTATTATAGTCGGGTTTATGCTCGCCCTCCTGATGGATAATGGAGGAGGAGCCTGGGACAACGCAAAAAAACTGATTGAAGATGGAAATCACGGAGGAAGGGGCTCAGAAGCTCATAAAGCTGCAGTAGTCGGGGATACCGTAGGTGACCCTTTCAAAGACACTGCCGGGCCTGCCCTTAATGCCCTGATCAAAGTTGTGAATATGGTGGCAATTCTCTTCTCATCCCTTATAATACACAGCGGCCTCTTCTAAGGGAAGAGAAGGATCTGGAATCCCTTAATCCGGGAATCCATTTCCCCAATTTCACATTTCATTTTTATCCTGGTTTTTTATTTTACCGGATGATCCACTTTTTCAGGCCATTTCCCCTTAAAAACAGACTCGTTTTTTTAAGTACACCCCATGAATCAAATTATATTTTTCAATCAGTTTTCCTGCAAAAATCATCTGTATTATAGAATGGCATACTCATGTTTTTATAGATGAATAGAAATTTTTCAGAGAATTTTACATTTATAGACTAAATTTCTTCCAATATAAGAAGAGATTAAAGTTGTCGATTATGGGATAAATAGTCATTATAGAGAAGAATATGACTTAAAAAAGATTCAAACATAAACAGAAAAATAGAAAAGATAATATAATAGGTAATATAATAGGTAATCTCATTATATTATGAATAAAAATATGATTAAAATTAAAATATGAAAAAAGTTAAGGAATCAATAAACGTTTAGAAATAAAATAAGTTATGAAGGTGAGATTCGCAGGTGAAAATGCCAAATAAAAGTGTCAAATTGCCCTGTAATAACATATTTGATATTTCAGCAGACGGCACGAAACAAATCACCGCGAAATAATAGAAAAGATAAAAGAAGGAAATTAGACCTGCCTAAAAGATCCGCAAAAGCAGCAGAAAAGTAACTGAGTCTGGAAAGAAACAGAAAAAAGAGCTGCATAATTAGAAATAAGTTAGAAGTAGTGTGAGCGGGTTGGGGAGTGGGGGGTCATATGGCTGTCTCTTATACACATCTGACGCTGCC